>CAZNMB010000281.1:0-3367 GCA_964574095.1 uncultured Dehalococcoidia bacterium | reverse complement strand
GGGCCGAAGTACCGCGACTTCCTGGACACGAGCAGGCTCTCCGTGATCGACACCGGGGTGCTGTCGCACCAGGTCCCGGGCGGCATGACCACGAACCTTGTGTCCCAGCTCAGGGAGGCCGACGCCCTCGACCGGCTGGCTGAGGTCCACGAGGAGCTGCCGCGCACGCGCAAAGAGCTCGGCTATCCCCCGCTGGTGACGCCGACCAGCCAGATCGTGGGCATCCAGGCTGTGCAGAACGTCCTTTTCGGCAGGTACAAGATGGTCACCGGCCAGACGAAGGACTACGTCTATGGCATGTACGGCAGGCCGCCCGCTCCCGTCGATCCTGAGGTGCAGAAGATCGTGCTCAAGGGCTACGAGCGGGGTGAGAAACCGATAACGTGCCGAGCGGCCGATCTGCTCGAGCCCGAGATGGAGAAGGCACGGGAGGCCACCAAGGGCATCGCCAAGGATATCGGCGACGTCTTGATCTACGCGATGTATCCTCAGACCGGCATGAGGTATCTGCGCTGGAAGTACGGGCTGGAGCCGGTGCCCGATTCCGTGAAGCCCAGGACGCTGGAGGATGTGAAGAGAGAGAACGAGCTTGTCAAGAAGGCGCTGGCCGGCCAGCTCGTTGAGAAGGAAGAGAAGGCGGAGAAGGTCGCTCCCGCGAAGGGCCCGAACACCCGGACTTTCAACGTCTTCGTCGAGGATGAGTACTACAGGGTGGAGGTGGAGCCGGCAGGAGGGGTGGCCGTTACCGGCCCCGTGGCCGCCGCTCCGGCACCTCCGGCGGCTGCCGCACCCTGGAGCCAGCCCGTCCCCGCTCCGGCGGCGAAGAAGTCAGCGCCCGCCGCCGTCGGCGAGGGAGAGGTTGCAGTGCTGGTTCCCATGCCCGGCACCGTCATTCGCTACGAGGTGAAGGAGGGGGACAGGGTGAAGTCGGGCGATGTCGTGGTGCTGCTCGAAGCCATGAAGATGGAGAACGCCATACCCGCTCCGGCCGACGGAGTCATCAAGTCGATAAGCTCCAGCCCGGGCGCGCCGGTGAAGAAGGGCGAGGTTCTCGCCGTGATCGCCAGGTAGCGCGCCGATACGGCCAGGCTCATGGGGAAGACGCTGGCGGAGGTGATCCTGAGTGAGAAGACCGGGATCGACCTGCACGCCGGCGACATAGCGGTGGCGCCTGTCGATCTCGTCTTTGCACAGGATGGCACCGCTCCTCTCGCCATACGGCAGTTCCACGCCTGCGGCTTCGATCGTTTGGCCGATCCATCCCACTCCGTCTTCTTCCTGGACCACAACGCCCCCACTCCCACCAGGGAACTATCCAACGACCATCGGCTTATCCGCGAGTTCGCCAGGCAGACGGGAGCCCGGCTGTCCGACGTGGGCGAGGGCATCTGCCACCAGGTGATCGCCGAGTCCTTCGCCGCCCCGGGAGATGTCGTGATCGGCGCGGACTCCCATACCGTGACCGCAGGGGCGTTGGGCGCGTTTGCCACGGGAATGGGCTCGACCGATGTCGCGATCGCGCTTGCTCTGGGCAAGACGTGGTTCCGCGTGCCCGCAAGCATCAAGGTCGCCGTCAGCGGCAGACTGCGGAAGGGCGTGTCGGCGAAGGACCTTGTGCTGTACCTCATCGGACGCATCGGCTCGGACGGCGCGACGTATGCATCCCTCGAGTTCTGCGGTGACGCCGTGGACGCGATGTCCATTTCCGAGCGGTTGACCATCGCCAACATGGTGGTTGAGGCTGGGGCGAAGGTGGGGCTCTTCCCCGCCGACAGTACCACGAGGAGCTACCTGGAGGGGCGCGGTAGGGGCGCCGAGTTTCGGTCTCTTGGTTTCGACGCCGCCGCGGCCTACGACAGCGTCATCGACATCGATGCGTCCGCGATCGAGCCGATGGTCGCCAGACCGCACGCGGTTGACAACTGCGCCACGGTATCGGAGGCCAGGGGGACCAAGGTGCATCAGGTATTCATCGGCACGTGCACGAACGGGAGGCTGGACGACCTTGAGGTGGCAGCCGGGATTCTCAAAGGGGGGAAGTCCCATCCGGACACGCGGCTGCTGGTGACCCCGGCGTCGAGGGAGGTGCTGCTCGGCGCGCTCAAGGCGGGCCATGTCGAGACACTGATCGAGGCCGGTGCGGTGATCCTGCCTCCGGGCTGTGCTGGCTGTGTCGGGGTGCACCAGGGCATACTCGCGGACGGTGAGGTCTGCCTCTCCACGGCAAACCGGAACTTCAGGGGCAGGATGGGCAATCCCAACTCCTTCATATATCTGGCAAGTCCCGCCACCGCCGCCGCGTCCGCGCTGCGCGGCGAGATCACCGATCCTCGCGAGGTCATGTAGGTGCTGAAGGGCAGAGCTCACAAGTTCGAGGACAACATCTCGACCGACCACATACAGCCCGGCCGGTACAACTACCTCAGGAGCAATCTGCCCGCGCTGGCGGAGCACACGCTCGAAGATGTCGATCCCAGCTTCGTCGGGCGGGTGTGCGAGGGGGACTTCATAGTCGCCGGGACGAATTTCGGGCTGGGATCGAGCAGGGAGCACGCGCCGCTGATAATCAAGCTCACCGGCGTCAGCGCGGTGCTGGCCAAGTCGGCGGCGCGCATCTTCTTCAGGAACGCGATCAACGTAGGCCTGCCGGTCCTGATCTGCGACACCGACTGCATCAACGACGGAGACGAGCTGGAGATAGACCTGGCTGCGAGCATCGTGATGGACACGGCCAACGGGGCCAGGATTACCTTCGCCAGCATGCCGGCGGTGATGATCGACATACTCAACGAGGGCGGGCTCGTGCCCTACATCAAGAAGCACGGCGATCTCGACGCTGTAAAGGGCTGAAGGCCCGCCGCTTTGAGTCCACCGACGGAGATGACTTGTGCGTCATACTGCAACCCTGATTCCCGGCGACGGCGTCGGGCCTGAGATCACCGAGGCCACGAAGAAGGTACTGGCCGCGACGGGCGTGGCCATCGACTGGGACGTCCAGGAGATCGGTGAGGCCGCGCTCGCCCGCCACGGGACTCCGCTCCCCGACGCGGTTCTCCGCTCCGTGAGGAGCAACCACGTCGCCCTGAAGGGCCCGGTGACCACCCCCGTAGGCTCCGGGTTCAGGAGCGTGAACGTGGCGCTGCGGCAGGCTCTCGATCTCTATGCGTGCGTGCGTCCCTGCAGGAGCTACACCGGCGTTCGGTCGAGGTACCCGGCCGTCGACATAGTCGTTGTCAGGGAGAACACGGAGGACTTGTACGCCGGCGTCGAGTTCGCGCGTGGCACCACCGAGGCGTACGAACTGATCCGCTTCATCGCCGCATCCGGCAAGGGTGACATCAGGAACGACTCCGGCATCAGCATCAAG
>CAZNMB010000280.1:0-3394 GCA_964574095.1 uncultured Dehalococcoidia bacterium | reverse complement strand
TTAGAGCACTACTCTGATAAAGTAGGGGTCGAAGGTTCAAATCCTTCTCCGCCCACCATATCACCAGCAGCAGTACACCGCCGGGCTCCAGTCAGTCCCCAGCGAACCCCTCTAGCTTCGCGGTCTTGATCTCGCCACTGCGTTCTGGTCGCCAAACAGGCGTTCGACTGCCAGGTAGTGGGCGCGTTCGAAGAGGTCGCTGGCGAGCAGCCAGATGTGGGCCATTCGAGACATTGCTACCGCCATTGCGATTCTCCTTGCCGGACCGCTAGAACGGGCCCCTCGTAGCGGCTGAGGGGCAAATCTCGGGCTGTCTACGGGCTGTCGGTGCGTTCTTGTGATGGCGGTACTCTGTGGTCCTGCCTGAGGTAGTCCCCCATTGCGATGAGGACGCAGAGCGCCGTGACGCGACAGGTGGCGCTGCACCAGGCGCAGTAGGACTTGGATATCCTGCCCAGGCAGTCTGGTGCCGAAGGCCGCTCTGCTGTCGTGTCCATTTGAACCTCGTTTGCTCCCAGTGTGGGGACTGGCGGACTGCATGCCGCAGGTAACTTGAATCTGAACTGACCGCGAAGTCCGCATGAATGTCGCGTCGATTCGCGGACTGTAAACTTTTACCACGTTTCTTCAGGTTTGTCAAGTGCCCCCGTGAGGTCTGTCCAGCAGTCCGCCGGGGTTTGTTGGGAGCACAGGCGGCAGTCCATGCGCTGAGGCCTGCGATGGAGGGGGAAGACAGGGCTATTGGAGCAACAAGAGGAGAATCGAACCTGCGGTCAGGGTAGGGCGTCCGGTGTGGAGCGAGGTTGAAGAGAAGAAAATCGGGGAGACAGGATTTGAACCTGCGACCCCTTGCACCCCATGCAAGTGCGCTACCAGGCTGCGCCACTCCCCGACGCTGGCTTAGACTATACGCGGGTCGAGCTTCTTTGTCAATCGTGCAGCCTCGGCACCTCGAGGCTCACGGATCGGACTCTCCGGCGTATCACCGCGCATTCAGTTGATCCTGTGAAGGATCTCCCTGGCGGCCACGACGCCGGACGCCGCGGCCTGGATCAGTCCGCGGGTCACGCCCGCGCCGTCGCCGATGGCGAAGAGGTTTCGCGTCTCGGTCTCGAGGTTCGTGGTCAGCTCGAGGCGGGATGAGTAGAACTTGACCTCGGCGCCATAGAGCAGGGTGTCGGGTGAAGCGATGCCCGGCGCGAACCTGTCCAGCGCGACGATCATCTCGCTGATATCCTTGAGGAACCGATAGGGCAGCACGTAGCTGAGGTCACCCGGCGTGGCGCTCTTGAGCGTGGGTTCCACGCCCCCGTCCTCAATGGATGCGGGCGTGGAACGCCGCCCCATGTTGTGGTCGCCCCATCGCTGCATGATCACGCCGCCGCTCACGATGTTGGCCAGCCGGGCTATGTACCTGCCGTAGGCGATGGGCTCGCGGAAAGGCGGCGTGAACTTGGCGCTCACCAGCAGGGCGAAGTTCGTGTTCGCCGTCTTGCGATGAGAGTAGCTGTGCCCGTTCACGGTTATGACCGGATCGTCTCCCCCCGTGGTCTCCATCGTGACCTCTCCCGAGGGGCACATGCAGAACGTCCTGACCCGGTCGCGGTACGACGGCGACATGAACTCCAGCTTGACCTCGAAGAGCTGGCTGGTCAGTTCATCGAGGACCGCGGATGCCACCTCCACCCTGACGCCGATGTCGACCGGGTTGCTGTGAAGCGTGAGGCCGAGGCGTTCCGCCTCCTTGAGCAGCCAGTCGGCCCCCTCCCTGCCCGGTGCCATGATCAGGTAGTCCGCCTCTATTCGCTGGCCGCCGTTGGTCTCGACGCCTGTGACTGCCCCGTTCTGGGTGACTATCGAGGTGGCCGCGATCTGGGTCTGGCTTTCCACGCGGCCGGCGAGAGACTGGTGCATCTCTTTCAGGACTTCGCGACAGACCTCCGTCCCCATGTGCCTTATCGGCACGGGAATAAGTCTCAATGCAGCCGCCTCGGCCCGCTGGGCCAGGCGTTCGATTCCGGGGCCGGTCCCGTAGACCTCCCTGGAGGCGCCGAACCTCAGGTAGATATCGTCAACGTATCGGATCAGGTCGGCGGTCTTGTCCGGCCCCAGGTAGCTTTCGAGTTGCCCGCCGACTTGTGGGGAGAGGGTCAGCTTCCCGTCACTGAAAGCGCCGGCGCCGCCCCAGCCGCTGACGAGCCCGCACGGTGAACAGGGGGGGCAGCTCATCTCTCGCCCCATGATGGGGCACGTGCGGGAATCGAGGTCCTTGCCTTTCTCCAGGAGGAGTATGCTGAGGTCGTGAGCCTGGCTCAACTCCAGCGCGGCGAAGATTCCAGCGGGACCGGCACCTACGATAATGACGTCATACTTGCTGCGCATCTACACACTTCGCCAACGAGGGATTCTACATCCCAGGGTAGTGGCTGTCAAACCGCCGCTCGTGCACCCGTCCGATGGCGAGGGCGCGAGATTGACTTGATCGCGATGACGGTGATAGAATGAAACTGGAGGAGTGGTGGATGCTCATTTATGAGTATCGCTGTCCGGCCTGCGGGCTCAGGTTCGAGCTGCTGCGTCCGATGAGCCGGGCTGAAGAGGATGAGCCGTGCCCCGGCTGCAACAACGGAGCCAGGCGCGTGCCGTCCGCTTTCGCTGCTTTCTCAAAGGGTTCCGGTGGTGAGGCCGCCCCCGTCGCCGGCGGCAGTGAATGTAGCTCGTGCTCGGCAGGCACTTGCTCTTCCTGCCACCACTAGACCTCGATCCGCGGATCTTCCCCTGTCTCCGGCAACTCCTGGACCCTCTCGCCTTTCGCCCGGCGCGTGACCCGGAGAGCCGCCCACGAAGCGCCTCCGATGATGAGTGCTTCCACTATGGTTGCCCCGGCTGCGAACAGCGCGGCATCGTTGAAGAACTCCGGCGGGAACATGAGGAGCATGTTGTCTCCCGGATTGAGCTGCCAGAGGTCGTTTCTGAAGCCGATGAGGTGAAACAGCAGGAAGAGGCTGTTGAAATCGGTGGCGGCCCAGAAGCCGAAGAGGGCCAGCAGGCCGATGGTAGCGCCGCTAGCCCAGAGAAGGTATTTCGCCAGCATCCGCCCGAAGACACGCCGTCTCAGCGCGAAGTTCGCCGCCACGAACAGTACCATGAAGCTCAGGGAGGCGATTTGAAGGGTGTAGTCAAGCTGGATCAGGCCCTTCACGTCCTTCAGGTGTGACAGATCGCGCTGGTTGAACAGCCCGGTGTCGAGAAGCTCCTCGTCGGAGTTGAAGTATCGGATGAGTTGACCGGCGAAGTCGCGCAGCTCGGCGTCGGTCAGTCCCACATCGGCGCCGACCTCGAACTTGTCGAAGCCGTACTCGTAGAGGCGCTGCTGATTGGCGGCCAGCCTGAC
>CAZNMB010000279.1:0-3395 GCA_964574095.1 uncultured Dehalococcoidia bacterium | reverse complement strand
GCACGGGCGCCACGATGCCAGGTTTCCGGGTCACGTGCCGGATTGCGCCATCGCTCACCGCACCACGCCGGAGCACAGGGCCCGGGACGATCGCGGAGTCTCGCACAGATTCGTTGACTTGACAGGGGGGCTGTGCTATCATCCACAGGCAAACAGCTATGCGAAGAAGGGCAGTCTGGTCTCTGGCGGCGGGAGCGGGCGGGGGTACGCTGGCGGGCTTCCTGGGTATCGGGGGAGGGGTTGTCCTGGTCCCGCTCATGACCGGGCTCTTGTGGCTGGACCAGCACAAAGCCCACGGGACATCGCTCGTCATCATAATCCCCACCGCAGTCGTCAGTACCGCTGTCTACGCCCAACGCGGGGACATCGATTGGCCACTAGTCGCGACCATAGCTTCCGGGAGTGTCATCGGCGCCGTCGTGGGAGCGAGGATAGCGGTGAAGCTGTCCGCACGGAGGCTGCGACAGGTCTTCGGCTTGTATGTGATAGCTATCGCAACGCTCCTTCTGGTGAGATAGAGAGCGCGCAGATGGACATCGGAATCGGAATCCTGGCCGGCCTGGTCGCAGGTACAATCAGCGGCATGCTCGGCGTCGGCGGCGGCACAGTGACTATCCCGGCGATGGTTCTGCTGCTGGGTGTCGAGCAGCATACCGCCCAGGGTGTCGCGCTGGGGGCCATGATGGTCACCGCGGCGGCGGGAGCCTTCGTCCACTATCGCCACGGGAACGTTGACTTGCGAGCGGCGCTGTGGATTGCGCCCACCGCGGTGGGGTTCTCAGTGCTCGGGTCATGGGCCGCAGGCGCCGTTGCCGCTGAGTGGCTCACCCGCGCGTTCGCCGTGGCTCTGCTGCTCATCGGCTTCAGGATGCTACTGCTGAGTCGAGGAGGGAGAAGTGTCAGCACTGGCTGATCTCTATCGGCGCATCGCTGAGTGCGAGGCTTGCGAGGAACTCGCGGGAAGCCGCACCCAGACAGTCCCCGGTGTGGGGCCGGAGAATGCGAGCATCCTCTTCATCGGGGAAGCCCCAGGTTTCCACGAGGACCAGAAGGGGTTCCCCTTCGTGGGTCCGGCGGGCCAGTTCCTCGATCAGTTGCTCAACTCGATCGGTCTCACCCGGGATGATGTCTACATCTGCAACGTCATCAAGTGCAGGCCTCCGGGCAATCGCGACCCCCTCCCCACCGAGATCCAGAACTGCCGCCATTGGCTCGACGAACAGCTGCGGGCGGTCTCTCCCAAGATGGTCGTCACGCTCGGCCGCTACTCGCTGGCCAAATTCTTCCCCGGTGAAGCCATCAGCAAGATACACGGCAAGGAGAGGAAGGTGGACGGAGTGATCTACTACCCGATGTACCACCCCGCGGCCGCGCTCCATCAACAGAGCCTGAGGCAGACCATCGAGGCCGACATGCTCAGGATACGGTCAATACTGGACCAAGGCGAAGAGGTCGAAGAGGTGGACAAGGGCCCGCAGCAGCTATCCCTCTTCTAGGAAGCGCCCAGATCATGTCGAAATCGAAGGCAAAAGCCCGTCCCGCCGGCGCCGAGAGGTCCAGACACATACTGTCACAGCAGTGGAAGGTGCTCAGGATCATCGCGCCGGGACTGGTCCTGGCACTGATAGCGTACCTTGTCACGAGCGACCTCGTTAACGACATCGTTCTTGAGAACGTCGGCTTCGCGTTCGTCCTCTGGCTGTTGTGGCTGGGTCTCATGTACTACGTGGCGCGCAGGCGGAAGTGGCGGCTCCTTGCGGCGCGGTGGAACGTCTGGCTTGGCGCCCTGTGTCTCACGTTCGCGCTCTGGGGCATCCTCAGCCTGATCACCCCCGCAGGGTCCGAACTCGCCGGCGTTCACCTCGGCGAGGTCAGCCTCGGCGGGAACGCCGGGATGTACCTGATCGGAAACCAGGGGGTCGGCGCACTGCCAGCCCTGCGACTCAGTCTCCTGATCCTCGGAGCCCTTGCTCTGACAGCACCGACGGCCAGCGCTTACGTCCTCAAGAAGGCGGGGCGAGGAGCCGCAGGGGCCGGCGCGGCGGCTTTGCCCGTCGTCGGGAGGCTCGGGGCACGCTCGGCGTCAAGGACCGGCCACCTGTACCGTGACCTCTCTCCGCACCGACGGCTGGCAGGAGCCATCGCCGCACCTTTCAGAAGGTCCCGACACCGCGAACCCGCCGCAGACGGTCTGACCGCAGTGGCGGCCGCACCGGGACCGGACCGGGGCCGGCTCATGGAAGCCAGACAGCGCCCGCCGTCAGCGCCGGAGCCGCCGGTCAAGCCGCCTCGGGACGACGATGCCTCGCCGGGAAAGACGCGGGGAGTCGAGGCCGCCGCGGCCAGGGTGGAAGCTGCGGAGAAGGGGCAACTGCCTCCCTACAGCCTGCTCGAGGACATTGTGCCCGCCGAGTTTGCCGAAGCGGACAACATGAAGCGGGCGAAACTGATCGAGGAGGCTCTCGCAAGCTACGGCGTCGAGGCGCAAGTCGTGCAGATCAACCCCGGCCCTTCGGTCACGCAATTCGGCGTCGAGCCGGGCTGGGACCGCAAGTACAAGCGCATGATCGAGAGGGACCAGCAGGGCAAGCCGAAGCTGGACAAGGACGGCAATCAGATCGAGAGGCACGAAGAGGTGTCGAGAACGAGGGTCAAGGTGGAGCGCATCACATCCTTGTCCCAGAACCTGGCCCTCGCGCTGGCCGTGCCCAGCGTCCGGATCGAAGCGCCGGTGCCGGGGCAGCCTCTGGTCGGGATAGAGGTCCCCAACACTGACAGTGTCGCGGTTGGCCTCAAGAGCGTCATCGAGAGCACGTCATTCCAGAGAATCAGGGCCAAATCGAAGCTTGCCCTCGCTCTGGGCATAGGCGCCGCGGGCGAGCCCGTGGCCGCTGACCTGTCGAAGATGCCCCATCTCCTCATCGCCGGCACAACGGGAAGCGGCAAGTCGGTATGCTTGAACTCCATCGTCGCTTGCCTCCTGATGCACAATCACCCGAGAGACGTCCGCCTGATGATCATCGACCCCAAGCAGGTCGAGTTCGTCCAGTTCGCCAGCGTGCCTCATCTGATCGCACCTCTCGTCACCAAGCTGGACAAGGCGGTCGACGCCCTCCGCCGGGTGATACGCGAGATGGACAGCCGCTTCGAGAAGTTCGCAGCCGTCGGCGTCCGCAATATCGAGAAGTACAACCAGAGCCCTCTGGCGATCGAGCCCATGCCCCACCTCGTGGTCATCGTCGATGAGCTGAATCAACTCATGTGGTTCTCGAGCGAGGTCGTCGAGGCTTCCATCTGCCGTCTCGCCCAGCTCGGTCGCGCTACGGGCATCCACCTCATACTGGCCACCCAGCGGCCATCGACCGATGTCATCACGGGGGTTATCAAGGCCAATT
>CAZNMB010000278.1:0-3407 GCA_964574095.1 uncultured Dehalococcoidia bacterium | reverse complement strand
CTGCTCGGCTGGGTCAGTGACTGGCTCACGGACCACGGCTACATCCACGAAGGCGGTTGTGCCATCGACAACGCAGCCAGCGTAAGACTGCACCGGAAGCTCGGTTTCGTGGTGGACGGCCACATACGCTGGTCCCCGGCTTCCGAGGCATAGTATCACGACCCCGCGGCAGCGCAGCGGACCGCAGAGCCGATAGAGGTGGAGCGTGTCGCCTGCGCTCCTCTTTGTGCGCCGGGCGGGCGGTCTCCTTGATCTCATGAGGGGACTCCCTCCTCAGGCCGAAACACAAGCGCGCCAGTGCCCCGACGGGGCCGGAGAAGTCCTTTGAGAGGGCCGGACGCCCTCAGGGCGTCCGCGCGACCCGGTTTTGCCCGTTGCCTCCGATGTTACAGATATGTCACATCTTCGCTCCGGCATTCTATGACTTCGTGACGGCGAGCGCACTAGTATGTGACAGTCGGCTGGATTGAGAGTCGTGCGCGGCGGGAATCGCGAGCGGATGGAGCCACCGCAACCAGCCACGGCCGCTGGAGACTGCCAGCCTTGACAAGCGCGGAACTGACTATCTATGATTGCCAGAACCCGTCCCCGAGGAACGCCGTGCGCGGACACGCACGGCTATCGAGTCGTGGAGTGAATTGGCCCTGCGACAGCGCGGGTCGGTTTGAATGTGCAGGTCGGCGCGCGAAACCCGCAGGAAGGGAGGGCTGAATGAGAAGGTTCCTGTACCCGCTGGGAGTGGCAGTCATTGTGCTCGCGGTCATCGCGGCCGGCTGCGGGGGAGGCAAGGAAGGGATCAAGGTGGGCTCCAAGATCGACACCGAGGGCGATCTGCTGGCGCAGATGATCATACTCATGCTCGAACACAACGGGATCGACGCAGTGGACAAGTCGTCCTTCGGGCCGACTTCAATCGTGCGGAAGGCCCTGTTGAACGGCGAGATCGACATGTACCCTGAGTACACGGGGAACGGACAGTTCTTCTTCGAAGGTACCGACCCCGAGGTCTGGAAGGACGCACAGGCGGGGTATGATCTTGTGAAGGAGTTGGACCTGGATACCAACAATGTCGTCTGGCTCCAGCCGGCGCCGGCGGACAACACCTGGGCCATAGCGATCCCCCAGGACCTTGCCGAACAGGAGATCATGTGGTCCCTTGACGATTTCGCGGCCTACGTGAACGGCGGCGGGTACGTGAAGCTCGCCGGGTCCGAGGAGTTCGTGACCAGCCCGGCGGCCCTGCCGGCCTTCGAGGACGCCTACGGTTTCACACTGACCGGAGATCAGCTTCTCACGCTGGCCGGAGGGAACACCGCCCAGACCGAGAAGGCCGCGGCCGAGGGGACCAGCGGCGTAAACGCTGCGATGGCCTACGGGACGGACGGCTCCCTGGCGGCGCTCGGCCTCGTCGTGTTGACCGACACGAAAGGCGTCCAACCCGTCTACGCCCCAGCGCCAATCGTGCGCGGTGAGGTGTTTGACCTGCACCCGGAGATGGAGACCATTCTCGCTCCGGTGTTCGAGTCCCTCGATCTGGTGACGCTGCAGATGCTCAACGCGAAGATTGCGCTCGAGGGCCGGGACGCGAAGGATGTGGCCAGGGACTACCTCACTTCAGAGGGGTTCCTGCACTAGGGCCTCTTGGACTTGTGGGGATCAGAGAGATCGTCCGCCGCTGGGTGACGAACGACAGCGTGGCCCTCGTCGGCTGCGTCATCGGGCTTTCCTCGCTGCCGCTGAACTGGTTCGCGCTGAGTCCGAACCGGATCGCGCCCGGCGAGCCCTCGGGGCTGTGGAACAGCGCCGGGCCCGGATTCGGGGTGGCGGTCGCGGCGCTGTGGGTCCTCTGCCTCGCTCTCAGCCTGCGGGGCAGGGGCAGGTTGCAGGCGGCCGTCCTGGGAGTCGCGGCTAACCTCATTCTCATCGTCACCGTGGTCCTGGCAGGGGTCGCGGCGCGGACCCTGCTCGAAGGACAGGCGTCCTTCGCCCGCGTCTCGCTGGGAGCCGGCTTCTGGCTCAGCCTGCTGGCTGCCTACGTCCTGATACTGGCTTCCCGACAGAGGCTCGGCGATCACCGCGTCCTGCGATCGGCGATAGCGTGGGCCGGGCTGGCAGCAGCCGCGGCCTTCGTGTTCTCCGGATGGCTGGGCGACATATCGCCCGTGCAGGAGGTCTCGAGCAGTCCGGAGCGCTATCGGGAGTGGACGCTCAACCACATTCTACTCGCCGGGGGAAGCGTCGCCATCGGCAGCCTGATCGCGGTGCCTCTGGGAGTATGGGCCGAGCGCAGCGGCCGCGCGAAGAAGCCCATCTTCTTCTTCTCGAGCGTTACACAGACGATACCGGCGCTCGCTCTCTTCGGGTTTCTCATCGCCCCGCTCTCCGCTCTGGCCGACAAGTTCCCTGCGCTTGGGGACGCCGGCATTCGAGGGGTGGGGCTGGCACCGGCGATGATCGCCCTCGTCGTCTACTGCCTGCTGCCGGTCGTGCAGAACACGTACGCCGCGCTGCGCCAGGTGGACCCGGCCGTTATCGACGCCGGGGTTGGCATGGGCATGGGCCGCTGGAGGGTGTTCCGCAGGATCGAGATGTCGTTGGCGGCGCCGATCATTCTCGAGGGTGTTCGGATTGCGGCCGTCCAGGCGGTTGGGCTTGCCACTCTGTCCGCTCTCATCGGCTACCAGACCCTGGGCACGCCCGTCTTCCGGGGGCTGGAGAGTGGGGTGAACGACCAGGTGATCGCGGGATCGATCATCATCATCGCTCTTGCGCTGGTCGTGGACGCTGTCATGAGGGTGGCCGTGAGGGCTGTCACGCCCGAAGGCGTCAGGGGGGGCGTCCAGTGATCCGCCTCGAAGGCGTGAGCAAGAGATTCGGCGATGCGGTCGCTGTCGATGGCCTGTCTCTGCAGGTCGAGGAGGGCGAGGTGTGCGTGCTCATCGGCCCCTCCGGCTGCGGCAAGACGACGACGCTCCGAATGATCAATCGCCTCATCGAGCCGACGTCCGGGAGCATCTTCGTTGACGGGCAGGACACCGCGGGGGTCAGGCCGGAGCGCCTCCGCCGGTCGATAGGCTACGCCATTCAAAGCGTCGGGCTGTTTCCCCACATGACTGTCGCCACCAACATCGCTGTCGTGCCGGAGCTGATGCACTGGAAGAAGGGCCGCATATCGGGACGGATCGATGAGCTGCTGACGCTAGTCGGCCTCAACCCCGCCGAGTATTCGGGCAAGTACCCCCGTCAGCTTTCCGGAGGAGAGGCGCAGCGCGTCGGCGTCGCCCGCGCCCTCGCCGCCGACCCGCCGATCCTGTTGATGGACGAGCCCTTCGGGGCCGTGGACCCGCTGAACAGGGAGAAGCTGCAGGGGCAGTTCGCGCGTATCCAGCAGGACCTGAGGAAGACGG
>CAZNMB010000277.1:930-3424 GCA_964574095.1 uncultured Dehalococcoidia bacterium | reverse complement strand
CGCCGAAGCCGCGGCCCCCGATGTACTTCTCAAGGAAGCGCTGAGAGAGCTCCCGCCTCTCAACGGTGCCGCTCGACAAGTCCGCGCGCAGGTGTGTCCTGAAGTATCCGCTCTTTATGCTCATGTCGCTCTCTTCTCCGTGTCGGCTTTCCGCGGGCCTCCCGTGTCTCTACCGGCGGTCCAGCGCCGCGATCTGGTCCGGGCTGAGGACGTTGTCCCGGAGACCGAGGCCGGCCAGGGCCGCCTCGGGAACGAGCCTGATCGCCTGCTTGGGGCACTTTCCGACGCACTCGGGCTCGCCGGCGCACATGTCGCACTTGATGGGCAGGCCGTAGTCCCGGTGGACATACATCGCCTCAAAGGGGCACGCCTCGACGCAGTCGTAGCAGAAGATGCACTTGTCCTCGTCCAGCTTCACGACTCCATCGACCCGGCGCAGGGCGTCGGTAGGGCAGGCCTCAGCGCACGCCGGCTCCTCGCACTGGCTGCAGACAACCGGCTTGTTCACTGCCGGACTGGGGTAGGTGGTCTTGACCCTGATCGCCGATTTCTTCGGGTTGTTCGCCCCGAAGTGCTTGATCGCGCAGACAAGCTCGCAGATGCTGCAGCCGGAGCAGAACTCCGGGACTACGACAAGCTTCTCAGACATAGGTAATCCCTCCGTACGGACCGTGGTGTGGTCTGGAACAAGACCTTGCCGGAACAGGGGCGCAACGCCAATGAGCAGGATACTATGTGGGCCCGTTCCTGTCAACGAGGGCGGAGGCGGCGCCGACGCAGGTCATGCTCCCCCGCTCCTGGTCTCGACGAACGCGATGAACTCGGCGAGCAGGCGGGAAACGACCCTCTCCTTGCGGTAGATGCAGTAGAAGTCCCGCTTCATCCTCAGCCCCTCGACGGGCACCTCTTTCACGAGGCCGAGGGCCAGGCTCTTCTTGATGGCAAGATTCGACACGAACGCGATGCCGACCTTGGCCTCCACCGCTGCCAGCACGGCCTGGGTGGAGCCCAGCACGAGGCCCGGAGACCATTGCTCTGTGTCGAGGCTGGCGTCGGCCAGCAGCGCCTTGAGGCTCCGCTGCGTGCCCGAGGTCTCCTCGCGGGAGATCAGCTCCTCGCCCGCCAGCTCCAGGAAGGACACCTGCTCCCGCCGGGCGAGAGGGTGCTCGGGGAACACGATGAGGACGATCTCATCCTCCGCTATTCTGAAGCAGTCCAGGTCCCTGCCATCGGGCGCGACGCCGCAGAACGCCACGTCGCAGGCTCCCTTGAGCACGCACGAGATGGCGGTCAGCGAGTCGGAGACCTCGACCTGCGCCTCTATGGCCGGGTGCAGCGACCTGAATTCGCCGAGGATGGGCGGGAGAAGTACCTCGCCGGGGATCGTGCTGGCTGCGATGACCAGGCGCCCGGTCACCTCCTCGCGCATCCGGTCAAGGTCGCGAACCAGGCTCGCCCACTCCTTGTCCACAATCCCCGCGAATCGGGCCAGCCGTTTTCCGGCCTCGGTAGGAATGATCGGCTTCTGCCCCCGGTCGATCAGGCGCACGCCGAGGTCGCGCTCGAGCTTCTGAATCTGAAACGAGACCGCCGGCTGGCTCACTGATAGCTTCTTGGCGACTTCGGAGAAGCTTCCCAGCTTGACCAGCTCCAGGTATGTCCTCAGGTAGTCAAGGTTCAAGGCTCACTCCGTCAACATAAGCAAATGGGTATATTGCACTTAAGAAACGCTTATGCTATCATGCGTCGTGAACATTCTATTCCATAGGGGCTGCTCTGGCAACTCCCGTCGAGGGCTCAGACCGGCCCGGCACGGAGTCGGACACGCAGCCGGGGGACTACCCCCGGCGCGAGGACAAATGAAAGGAGAGGGCACAGGAGAATGACCACCACCGACTACAGGCAAATGTGGGCGGACCTTGGCCTCGACCTGGAGGTGCACGACGGCCTTCTGGCTGTCCTGGGCAATGCGTACCGGGACACGTTCATGTCCCAGAAACAGCGCCCGGAGGGAATGGGCTACTTCGACTTCGTCATGGGCGAAGTACACGGGCTGCGCATCAAGGAGCTGATGGATGCCAGGGCGGAGGGTCGCAAGGTGATCGGCACCTTCTGCGTGTTCGTCCCCGACGAGCTGATACTCGCGGCGGACGCCGTATCCGTGGGCCTGTGCGCGGGAGCCGAGTTTGGGTTTGAAGAGGCGGAGAAGCTCCTGCCGCGCAACACGTGTTCGCTCATCAAGTCCGCGTTCGGCTTCAAGATGAGCGGCGTCTGTCCCTACGTCGAGGCAGCGGACATGGTGGTCGGCGAGACCACCTGCGACGGCAAGAAGAAGGCGTACGAGATCTTCAGGGACCTCCAGCCGAACCTGTACGTCATGGAAGTGCCGCAGATGAAGTCGGCGCAGGACAGGGAGCTGCTCAAGTCGGAGTACATGCGCTTCAAGGATGAGTTGGAGCGGCTCACCGGGGTCATGCTGGACGCCGACAGGGTG
>CAZNMB010000277.1:0-920 GCA_964574095.1 uncultured Dehalococcoidia bacterium | reverse complement strand
AAGGGAATCAGCGCCGTCAACAACCGGCGGCGGGCGCTGCACCGGCTTGCGGCGCTTCGTGCGGCGGAACCCGCGCCCATTTCCGGCCTCGATGCCCTGCTGGTCAACCAGGTGGCGTTCTATGACGATCCGTCACGCTTCACCGGCTCTGTCGAGAAAGTCTGTGACGAGCTGGAGAAGCGTATTGCAGGCGGCGAAGGCGTGTTCCCCAAAGGCACCCCGCGCGTCCTCATCGCCGGCTGTCCGATGGCGGTGCCGAACTGGAAGCTGCCCGCCATTGTGGAGGCGTCCGGGGGCGTCATCGTCGGCGAGGAGTCATGTGTCGGGGAAAGGGGAACGAGGAATCTGGTGGATGAGTCGGGCGGCAGCCCGGACGACCTGATGGACGCCATCGTCGATCGATACTTTGAGATCGACTGCGCCATCTTCACACCCAATGCGGCGAGGATGGAGCACATCGAGAGCATGGCCCGCGCGTACAAGGCCGACGGCGTGATATTGTACTCTCTCCAGTTCTGCTCGCCCTACATGATCGAGGCGTTCTCAGTGGAGAAGGGCCTGGCGGCGAAGGGAATACCGTGCATCAGGATCGAGACGGACTACAGTCAGGAGGACGCAGGCCAACTCAAGACCAGGGTCGAGGCGTTTCTGGAGGTCATCCGGGGCTAGAGTGATGAGAGTCGCCGGGATTGACGTCGGTTCGCGCACGGTGAAGGCCGTGGTGCTGGAGGATGGCGACGTCCTGCTCTCTCGCAGGGCCGACACCTCGTACGATCCTCTGGCGGTATGCCGCGAGCTGCTCGGAGATGTGCCTTTTGACCGCCTGGTGGCTACCGGCTACGGACGTCACATTGTGAGGGATCTCTACGGCTGCGCCGTCATCACGGAGATAAGGGCGTTTGCCCTGGGAGCGCGGGCGC
>CAZNMB010000276.1:0-3434 GCA_964574095.1 uncultured Dehalococcoidia bacterium | reverse complement strand
ATAGTCGCTGCCGAACATGATCTTGTCCTTGACGCGGGTGTTCAGCTCCCTCTTGAATACCTCGTGGTGGTACTTGGGCCGCCAGCCGTGAACTTCGCAGTACACGTTGTTCTTGTGTATCATCACCGCCGTCATCTCGTCGATGAAGGGCCAGGGGTAGTGGTGGCCGATGATCGTCAGATTGGGAAACGCCGCGGCCACGTCGTCAACGTTGGGGATGGGGTTCTCCGTCGCCAGGCGTATTCCCATTCCCCCGCCCTGGCCGGCGCCGCCCGCCGTCGCGCCCACCGTTATCTTGATGGGTACTTGAGCGTCCTGGCACATCTCGTAGAAGGGCCACCATGTCTTGTCGTTGGCCGGGACTCCCGCCATTCCCGAAACGAAGACGCCGAAGCTGCCGAGGTCCTTGATGCACCGCTCGACCTCCTTCAGCGCCGTCCAGATGCCCCAGTCCAGCGGGACGCCCACCCAGAAGCCGAGGACGACGTCAGGGAAGGCCTTCTTCAACTGGCCGACGTAGTTGTGCCTCTCCTTCACGTGGTCGAATCCGGTGAAGCCGAAAGGCTTGCCCGTGGCACAGAGGATCACAACCTGTACGCCGGCGTCTCTCCAGTCCTGCGCCTGTTCATCCTCGGTCTTGATGCGCATGCCCGACGTCTTGAAGTACTCCTTCAGCGCGTCTATCATCGCGGGGTCCCTGCTCACCGCCCCCTCCCTGGTGCTCATCAAGCACTCCATGTCGATGGCCTTGACGTTCATCTGGCATCCTCCTGAATCTGAGCTTCGCCAACCTGCCCCACAGGCAGAGGAAGGCACTTCACAGTGCCTGGTGAGGTCTCCGGGCCGGGCCGTGGGCCCATCCTGAAGCGGAATCGGGCATATCTGCTCTTGCTGCCCCTCGACGCCATACGGGTATCCGAGCCTTTGTCACACGGGGTGGCCTGGAGCATCTGCTCCAGGAGGGGTTGAAGCTGATGCTTCAACCTGCCCCGATCGGCGAAGCGGCTCCTAGGCGAATACGCCCTCCTTGGTCAGCTGCCTGATCTCCTCCTTCGACATGCCCAGCAGTGTGCCGTAGACGTAGCTGTTGTCCTGCCCGACCTTGTGCATCGGGCCGAACATGCAAGGGGTCTCCGAGAACTGGATGGGCTCCGAGAATACCGGCGACCTGCCCGCCACCGGCCACTTCACACCCGGCGTGTTGAAGTCGGCGGAGTAGTATTCGGTCTCCTTGTAGAAATCGTGGCTCTTCAGGTGCTTGCTGCGGGCGAGGTCCTCGCCCTTGGCGACGATCCCCGAGGGTACCCCCGCTCTCTGCATCCTGGCCATGACCTGCTGCGCGGTGCGCTGTGCCGTCCACTCGCCGACGAGGCGGTCCAGCTCCATTGCGTTCCTGACGCGGTCGGCGGCGGTCGCGAAGTCCGGTGACTCTGTCCAGGCCGGTCTGCCGATCACGCGGCAGAAAGCCTGCCACTCCGCGTCGGACGTGACGGCTATCGTGCACCACCTGTCCTCGCCCCGGCACGGGTATGCGCCGTGGGGAGCATAGAAGCGGTGTCTGTTCTGCCTGCGTTCGGGGACCACGCCGTTCGCCTGACAGTCCAGCAGGGCGGGCCCCACGGTGACGATCCCTGACTCGTAGATCGGGCACTCGATCATGCAGCCCTGCCCCGTGCGGCGTCGCCTCTCCAGCGCTCCGATTATCGCCGTCGCGTTGAACACGGACGTGTGGTAGTCGGAATAGGAGATGTTGGCCACGCCCAGGTTCTCCGGTGTGCCGGTCATCGTGGATACCCCGCAGGCGTGCTGCATCAGCCGTCCGTAGGCCTTGTAGCCCCCGTACGGGCCCGTGCTTCCCAGCCCCGTCTGCCAGAGTACGATCAGGTCTTTCTTCAGCGACCGGACGTGGTCGAAGGGCAGCCCGTACTTCGTGAGCGCGCCTTGCCCGAGGTTGGTCATGTAGACATCGCTCTTCTTGATCAGCTCCTCCATGATCTCCCTGCCCCTCGGCTTGCGGACGTCGAGAGTGACGTTGCGCTTGAGGGGCCGGTACTCGAGCTGCAGAGCGCCCGGCGCGTAGATCGGACCGTACCACGACATGTCGAGCGATGTGAGCGTCTCGACCTTGATGACCTCCGCGCCCATGGAGGCCAGGAGGCGGGTGGCGAGGGGCAATGCTATGTAAAGGCCGAACTCTATGACTCTGATGCCCGCGAGAGCTTTCTTGGCCAGAGCGCTGTCCTTCCTATCTCCGACGCGTTCTCCGGGGTCCTAGATCACCCCGGTGGTGCTGAGCGCTGCCAGGTCTTCTTTGGTGAAGCCCAGTTCTTCGCAGTAGATCCTCTCGTTGTCCGCGCCGAGCAGCGGCGCCGCCTTTCGCGGTCCGCCGATGGCGTCGCTGTAGAGCGGGCCCTTGGGGTACTTCAGCTTGCCCACCACGGGGTGGTCGAGTTCGACCCAGAAGCCGCGCGAGTTGAGCTGGGCGTCGTTGAGGACCGACGGGACGTCGTTCACAGGCATTACCACCAGCTTCCGCTTCTGCCCCTCCAGGAACAGCTCTCTCCCGGTGAGCCTGTCGGTGAAGTCGATCACCAGGACGTTGACCATGTCCCGCACGGGCATGCGCGAGAGGAGGCCGCCCTTGTACTGCTCCTGCAGGACCTCCTCGTTGCCCGTAACTTCGTACATCCACTGCGACAGCGCTTCCCACTCGACAGGCGTGACAACGCACAGCGATATCCAGCCGTCCTTGCAGGGGTACAGGCCGCAGGGGGTGACCATGGCGTCCATCGAGCCCACCCGCGACACGTTCTCTCTGGTCATCTTCCACATGGCAACGGGCGTCTGCTCGTGCCAGTAGGTGATCATGGCCTCCTGCATGGAGACGTCCACGTGCTGCCCCTTCCCTGACCCGGAGTCCCGGTGGAACAGGGCGGCCAGCGTCCCGGCCGCGGCGTACTGGGCCCCGGGGTAGTACGACTGCTCGCCGCCGAGCACCAGCGGCTGCTCGTGCGGCTCACCCACGAGCTGCATGTAGCCGCTCATGGCCATGATGTTGATATCGATGGCCTTGCAGCCGGCGTCGGGGCCCTTCTGGCCGTACGGTGTGATCGAGGTCATCACCAGCCGCGGGTTGATCTTTCGCAGCGACCGGTAGCCCAGCCCCAGGCCGGCGAGGTACCCGACGGGGAAGCTCTCCACTATCGCGTCCGCCTTCTCCACCAGCCTCCGGAGAATATCCCGGCCGGTGCCGTCCTCGATGTTGAGGGTGATCGAGCCCTTGCTGGTGTTGAAGTAGAGGAAGCTGAGGCTTTTCTCGGGATGCACGTCGTTCTTGTGGAACGGGCCCCGGGCCCTTGCGCTGTCCCCGCCCGGAGGTTCGACCTTTAAGACGTCGGCCCCGAGGTCGGCGAGAAGCTTGCCGCAGTAGGAGC
>CAZNMB010000275.1:0-3445 GCA_964574095.1 uncultured Dehalococcoidia bacterium | reverse complement strand
GGCAATGGGGTTCAAAGACCTGACCAAGGTCATGGGGTGCATGGCAAAGGCCGCCGTGCTCAAGTACCTGTTCGCGCCGAAGCAGTGGTTCAACAACGA
This sequence comes from uncultured Dehalococcoidia bacterium, assembly GCA_964574095.1. Taxonomy (GTDB): domain Bacteria; phylum Chloroflexota; class Dehalococcoidia; order SZUA-161; family SZUA-161; genus SZUA-161. Next base: position 3,346 of record CAZNMB010000275.1, on the reverse strand, counting down.
GCCCACACACCCGGGGGATTTCTAGTCAGACCCGATCTCTCCGATCCTCCAGTCGAGTTCAACCGGCGGGTCAACCAGAGCAAGCCCGGCCAGTCCGGGGAGTGACGACTACATCTGAGGAGGGCCATCATGGCCGAACCGAGGTACGACGCCATAGTTGTCGGGGCCGGATTCGGCGGGAGTTCGTGCGCCGGTCTGCTGGCGAAGCGAGGACTGAAGGTACTGCTCCTCGAGAAGAACGGGCGCGCCGGCGGCAAGGCCACGAGCCTGTCGAAGAAGGGGTTCACCCATACCGCGTGGGTGGTGATCAGCGCCCCCACCCAGGGCACACTGCTCGAGGCTGTCCTCAAGGAGCTGGGCATGGAGGGCAGGGTGGAGTTGGTGGCCCCCGGAGTCAACGGGAGCACGTACAAGGGTTCGTCCGGGAAGTGGACAGTGGGCCCGCAGCCCGCGCCCGGCGAGGTAATGGACCCCAACAAGATGTTTGACTGGCTCGAGGTCAAGGACCAGGCGGCCAGGGACGAAGCCCTCAGGACAATGACCGATCTCACCCTGATGAGCCCCCAGGACATCGATGCCTTGAACAGTATCACCTTCGCCGAGTGGCTGGGCCGCTACAACGTGCCCCAGAGCCTCCTCGCCTTCCTTCTGGGGCCGGTGGCCGACGGCTGCTTCATGGTGCCCTATGACCTGCTGTCGGCCGCCGAGGCCGTCAGGACCCTCCAGGACATCTTCCTCCGCAGCGGCGGCGTCTTCTGCAAGGGCGGCTTCGGCAAGCTCGCCGGCACGTATGCTCAGGCAGTGGAGGAGAACGGCGGCAGGGTCATCATGCGGGCGAGGGTGGAGAGAATCGCCGTCTCCCAGGGCAAGGTAACGGGCGTCGTCACCGACAAGGGGACCTTCCAGGCCCCGATCGTGGTGAGCAACGCCGGTCTCCAGCCAACGGTGCTCAAGCTCGTTGGAGAGGAACACTTCGACAAAGCTTATGTCAACTACGTGAAGGACCTCGTCCCCTCTTGGGGAATGATGGGCACACGCTACTTCTTGAGCAAGAAGGTGACCGACTTCCCCTACGGGACCATATTCACCGACAACAGCCCCTACACCATCGAGAAATGGCTGCGGACCAGGACAGCCGGAGTCCCTGACGAGATCACGGTCTGGTATGAGGTACCGTCCAACTACGACCCGGACGCGGCCCCCAAGGGCAAGCAGATACTGATGACCGGGTTCTGGTGCCCCGCCGACCCGTTGATGACGGCGAAGGAGAAGAAGGCATGGTGGGACAAGGGCGAGGAGATGCTGTTCAAGGTCTTCCCCAAGATGCCGAAGTACATTGAGTCCAAAGAGGGCTATTCCACCCGCGATGTCTCGAATCTCACACGTGACCACGTGCTGCCGGGCCAGGGCGGGGAGTGCATCGGCCTCGGTCAGGTGATCGGCCAGACCGCCGCAACCAAGCCCTCGGCCAAGGCCCCGATCCAGGGCTTGTTCTACGTCGGCTGTGACGCCGGGGGCTATGGAGTAGGCATTCACCAGGCAGTAGACTCGGGGATGAAAGTCGCCGACATGGTGCAGAAGTACCACCTCATGCACCCGGCGATGCAATAGACATATGACTTGTGGCCTCCGTCCGAAAAGGCGCTCGCGCGGGTTGCCGGCTGGAAATGCGCTTCCAGCGACACCGAGGAGTCACCGCCCCGGCGGCGACATGCGCGAGCATCGCTGCCATAGCAGCGGGGCGCGAGGCCAGGAGCTCGAATGCGCGCGGCGCCCCGCAGACAGTTTCAGATATCAGCTTCAGGGCGTTGTCACGACGTTTGACTTCCAGACCGGCGGCCCGAGAAGGAGGCATGCATGACCGAACGAGTAGCGATCGTAGCCGTTGCTCAGACAAAGTACAGCCCGAACAGGGCTGACGTGAGCGAGGGGGAACTGGCCTACGAGGCCATCAAGCCTGTTCTGAAGGCTACGGGCCTCACCCTGTCGAACATCGACTCCGCCGTCACGTGCTCGCAGGATTTCTGGGACGGCAGGACCATATCGAGCATGAACATCCAGCACGTCGTGGGCGCGCATCTGGGACACGAGGACAAGGTGGCCGAGGACGGGACAAACGCGGTCTTCTGCGCTGCGGCGCAGATCCTCTCCGGCCACCAGAAGCACGTGCTGGTGGTAGCGCACACCAAGGAATCGCAGGCCGAGAGAAGCCTGGTCGAGAACGCCGCCTTTGACCCGATCCTCATGAGGCAGCTAGGCCTGGATTTCCGCTCGGCGGCCGCGATGCAGGCAAGGCGCTACATGTACAAGTACGGCATAACAGCCGAGCAGTGTGCCAGAGTGGCCGTGAAGAACCGCGGCAATGCCAGGCGGAATCCGTATGCGCAGGAGCCGATGGAGATCACCGTGGAAGACGTCCTCAGCTCGAAGGTGCTGTCGTCGCCCATCAGGTTCCTCGATGCCGGGCCCACGTCCGATGGCGCGTGCGCGATGATCCTTGCCCCGGAGTCCAAAGCCAGGAAGCTCACCAAGAAGCCCATCTGGATACTGGGCGTGTCCAGCTGCTATGAGACGCACTACCTGGGCGACAGAGACCTCGCCGACTGCGACGCGCTGACCAGGGCCGCCAGGAAAGCCTACGGCATGGCGGGCATCAAGAATCCCCTGAAGCAGATCGACGTGGCCGAGATATCCGAGGAGTACACCTATCAGGAGCTTCTGTGGACAGAAGGGCTCGGGTTCTGCGAGCGGGGCGGTGGCGGGCGGCTCGTCGATCGCGGCGTGACCGCGATGCGAGGTAAGCTGCCGGTCAATCCGTCCGGAGGGGTGCTCTCCGGCAATCCGGAGTGCGTGGCCGGTCTGGCGCGGGTCGCCGAGGCTGTTCTGCAGCTTCGCGGCGAAGCCGGGGAGAGACAGGTGGAAGGAGCCCGGGTGGCGCTGGCCCACGGAGTGACCGGCATCTGTGGACAGCACCATTGCGTCATGATCCTGGGCAACAGCTAGTCGGAGGTTAGTCATGCCCAACAGAGTAGCGATTGTGGGAATCGGCCAGACCTACCACACAAGCCGGCGTCTCGACGTCAACATGGCCGAGATGGTCGCTGAGGCGGTGAGGGCGGCGCTGGCCGATGCCGAGTTGAGTATCAAGGATACTGAGGCCGTGTTCACCTCCAACATGGAGACTTTCGAAGCCATCTACCTCCCGGATCACGGGATGGCCGCCGAGATCGGAGCATTCGGCAAGCCGGGGTTCAAGGTGAATACGGGAGGCACTACCGGTGGCTCGGTCGTCGCGGAGGGATTCTACATGGTGGCCTCGGGCCTGTTCGATGTGGCCATGGTTGTC
>CAZNMB010000274.1:0-3448 GCA_964574095.1 uncultured Dehalococcoidia bacterium | reverse complement strand
TGTCGGCGAAGCGGGCGACGGCGGCGCGGGCGTCCTTCCGCAGCGGCCTTCCGTGGCCGAAGCATATCGTGTCGAAGTCCAGGCCCGCCACCCTTCTCACCGACTCGATCTCCCGGGGCATGTCCACGGTGAAGAACCTCGTGGGCAGCTTCAGCCCGAACCTGCGAACAAGCACGTCGCCGACGATGGCCACACCTTCCTCCCGGAGAAGCAGGGAGATGCTCCCCGGCGTATGTCCCGGGGTGTGCAGCACCTTCATCCCACCGGCTCCGGGAAGCTCGCTGCCCTCATCAACGATGATGTCCACCGCCGCCGGGGCCGTTGCCCACAGCCGGTGCAGCGGGGCCACCGCCCTCCCCAGCCACCGCGGCCTCGAGGGACCGGGCTGCGGCAGGCTGCCATCGACGTAGGGAGCGTCGGCGCGATGCGCGACAACCTCGGCTCCGGTGAGCGCCTTGAGAGCGGCCAGGCTGCCGGCGTGATCGGCGTGGTGATGGGTGATGAGGATGCGCCGGATGTCGGCGGGAGAGTAGCCCAGCCGCTCGACCCCTCTGAGCACGCGCCGCGCCCTGCCCCAGAATCCGGTATCGATGAGCGTCAGCCCGTCGCCCACGAGCAGGTAGACGTTGGAGCCCATCAACCCCGTGCCCAGGGGACCGCTGAGCTGGTATACGCGCGATGTGACCTGCATCGGCCAGACCCGTCGTCGGGCGCTACTCGTAGACCTTCTCTTCGACCTCGTCCGCCGCAGCCGCGTCCGACTCGACGTCCCTGGTCTCGCCGCCGCGACCCAGCAGGTCGCGGTAGTACTCGTGCTGGATGATGAGATTCATGATCTCGTTGGTGCCGGTCCAGATCATGCACAGCCGGGCGTCCCGCAGCATGCGCTCGATGGGATAGACGCTTGTGTAGCCGATGCCGCCCATGACCTGCATGGCGTCGTTCACGACCTCCCAGAGGACCTCGGTGGCCAGCTTCTTCGACTCGGACACCATGCGCCGCCCCAGCCTGTGGTCCAGCCCGTTGTCCACGGTCACCGCCGCGGCATGCACCAGAGCGCTGGCGGCATCGATCTTGGTGACGCTGTCGGCGACCTTGAAGCTCACCCCCTGGAAGTCCCTTATCCTCATGCCGAAGGCCTTCCTCTTGTCCGAATAGCGGGCGGCGATCTCGAGCGCGCTGCGCGCCATTCCCAGAGCGCCCGCAGCGCTCGTCATCCTCTCGGGGATCATCATGCGGTAGAAGATCTCGCCTCCCTGCCCTTCCCTGCCGATGATGTTCTCCTCCGGCACCTTGACGTCGCGGAACAGGATCCTGCCCGCCCCGCCTCCCCGCGTCCCCATGAGCCCGTACACGTGTTTCACCTCGACTCCCATGTCTCTCTCCACCACGAACAGGCTCAGCGACTCCCGCCCCGCGGCCTCCGGGCCCGTCTTGGCGTAGACCAGGAAGTAATCAGCCCCCTCGGCTCCCACCACGAACCGCTTCTGCCCCGTGAGGAGGTAGTGCCCGCCCTCCCTGCGCGCGACAGTCGTCGCGCCGAAGAAGTCCGAGCCGCCCCGCGGCTCGGTGAGTGCCTCCGCGCAGCACAGCCTCGCCTCGATCGTCGGCTGCAGGTACTTCCGCTTCTGGTCGTCCCGCCCGAATAGGTGGAAGGCCTCGCCGCAGATGCTGACCAGCGAGTACAGGCAGCCCAGCGCCATCGGCAGCGCTCCGACCTCCTCCAGGGCCACTATCTCGTCCACCCATGGGAGCCCCCTGCCCCCGTATCCGGGATCGAAGCGAAGCCCCAGCAGCTTCCTGCTCGCCGCCTCCACGAGGAACTCCTTCGGGTACCTCACCTTGTCCGCGTCCATGTCCAGTATGAGCTGCCGGGGCACCGCCTTCACCAGCCCCCGCGCCTCGTCCCGCAGCGCCTTCTGACCATCGCTCAGCAGTGCTTCAATCACTTGCGCGTCCTCCCCTCAACTCAGGAATCGCTGGGCCCATTATAAACCCGTCCCTTGCCGATGCAACAAGTCCCATCCGCTCGCGTGCGTTGACAATCGACGAAGCTGGTGGTAGCATTTGCCAATCTCGGCTCGAACCTGATAACCGGCGCCCTCGCGCAGGGCCGCCGGATAGGACCTTCGATGGGAGACGCCGACAAGACTAAGAAGCAGCTCATAGAGGAACTGGGCGAACTGCGCCGGCGGGTCGCCGACCTGGAGGGCGCGGGTGCGGGGCCGGGCCAGTCCGACCGCGAGGCTGGCAGGCTCGATGTGCTCTACGTCATCGCCCAGATCGTGAGCAGAACGCTCAACCTGGACGAGCTGCTTCGAAGCTGTCTCGACAAGGTAGCCGGGGCGGTGCGCGCCGACGTCGCCGCCATATACCTGCTTGACGCCGGCGAGAGAGCGCTCACACTCAAGGCGCAGGCGGGCATGACAGAGGAGGCCGCCGATCAGGCGGCGAATCTGCAGCTCAGCGATGACGAACTCCAGGGCCTGCAGCGCTGGAAAGGCCCCGATACGGACCTGTCGGAGGTGCTCGGCGCCGATGTCGTGAGCCGGCTGTCCCCGGCCATGCGGGCGGGCGAGAACCACTCGATTGCGGCGGCGCCCCTGCTGTCGCGGGGCCAGGTGCGCGGGGCCGTGCTGCTCAGCGTCCCCGCCGATGGCGGCATCGACGCCGAGTTCGTGGAGGCGGTGAGCAACCAGATCTCGGTCGGCATCGAGGCCGCCGCGCTGTACGAGAAGGCCGAGGAGTCGTCGCTGACCGACGAGCTGACCGGCCTCTACAACCGGCGCTACTTCTACATAGTCCTCCACCAGGAGGTTAATCGCGCCCAGCGCTACGGGCCCGCGTCCTCCCTGATACTGATGGACATCGACGGGTTCAAGGACTACAACAGCAGGTTCGGGCATACCGCCGGGGACAGCGCTCTGAAGGCGCTCTCCCGGACGATCGAGGAGGACCTGAGAAAGACCGACACGGCCTTCCGCTACGGCGGCGACGAGTTCGCTCTCATACTGCCCGCGACGGACGCGGCAGGAGCGGCGCTGGTCTCCGAACGCATCAGGTCGAAATGGGCCCAGGTCAGCCGGGCGCAGTACGGCACCCAGGAGAGCGCCCTCGGCCTGAGCGCGGGCATAGTGGAGTTTCCCCGCGACGCGGACACGGCGGACGGCCTGATCCTGCTCGCCGAGACCGCTCTCGTCGGGTCCAGGGGCGCGGGCGGGAGCAAGTCCACGCAGGCCTTCGAGCTGGGGGTGCTGCACACGGGCTTCCCCGATAACCCGACAGTGGACCAGGTCTACGCTCTCGCCGCCACCGTCGATGCCCGGGACCCGTACGCCTACGGCCACCGCGAGAGGGTCGCGGCCACGGCGGAGATAACCGGCGGCGCCATCGGCCTCTCAGAGGAGGAGCTGTCCGACCTGCGCGCCGCCGCCCTGCTCCACGACAT
>CAZNMB010000273.1:0-3452 GCA_964574095.1 uncultured Dehalococcoidia bacterium | reverse complement strand
GAGCCTTGGGCGTCGCCGCGGACGGCGCCGGCGACAAGACGATGCCCCGGGCGGACTCCGGACACACCTGTACCGACCAGCCATGCGTTTGCTCGACCGGTACCGCACGCCGATCGCTGCCGCACTCGTGCTCCTGATCGTCATCGGGGGAGCGGTGCTCGCCTGGCGCCTCTACTCGGTCTCCGGCTCCTCGGAGATCGCCATCCTGCCGCCGTCTCCCGAGATGACCGTGTACGTCGAAGGGGAGGTGGTCGATCCGGGCGTGTATGCCCTGACCGGGGGTGACTGCGTCGCCGACGCGATCGAAGCCGCGGGCGGCTTCACCCCGGATGCGGACCGGGGCTCGGTCAACCTCGCTGCCCCGTTGAGGGACGGGGCGCAGGTCCACGTTTACGGCGCCGGCGACGTGCCCCAGAGGGTTGACATAAATATTGCAGACGACTGGCTGCTCGAAGCCCTGCCCGGAATCGGCGAGGTCCTTGCCCGGAGGATCATCGATTACCGCGCCGAGAACGGGCCCTTTCTCGACATCGAAGACCTGGCGCACGTCGATGGCATCGGGCCGGCCCTGATCGACAGCCTGAGGGACAAGATAACCGTGCGCTGACATCTCCGTTGGCGGCTTTTCGGCGGTGGCTATGACGCTCGTCTACCTGAGTCTGGCCTGGCTTCTCGGCACGTGCGCCGGCATGTGGCTCGGCTCGCCCCTGGTGGCGGTGGCGGGCGTGGCCGGGCTGGGGCTGCTGGTCGTGCTCTTCCACCGCGGCAGGACCGTCCTCCCGGTCCTCTGCGTGGTCCTCATCTTCGGTGGAATCCTCCGCTATCAGGCCACGGTCGCCGCCGTGGACGAAGGGGATATCCGCTGGTACAACGAGGGCGGCACGGTAGAGATCAGGGGGCTCGTCGCCGACGATCCCGAGCCCGCCGGCCAGATGGCCGCCCTGCGCCTGGAGCAAGTCGAGGTCGAGTTCGGGGGCGAGTGGAAGCGTGTCTCCGGCGCGGCCCTGGCGTACGTGCCCCGGCTGCTCTCGCCGGACTCCCTGCCTGCCGACACGGCGCGCGATCCGCCCCGCTATCTCTACGGCGACCTGCTGCGGATGGAGGGCGAGCCGGTGACGCCGACATCCGGGGACTTCGACTGGCGCGGGTACCTGGCCGGGCAGGGCGTGTACTCGCTGATCGAGCGCCCGAGATCCGTCGAGGTCGTGGCCTCCGGGCAGGGCCCCTTGCTTCAGCGGTGGGTCCATCAGCTTCGCGACCGGATGTCAACGGCTCTGGAGGAGTCCATGCACGAGCCGCAGGCATCGCTGGCGCAGGCACTCGTCCTCGGGGACCGGGGCTCGGTCCCGGACGATGTCAGGGACGACCTGTCTCGCACGGGGACGGCGCACATCATCGCCGTGTCCGGGCTGCATATCTTCATCGTCGGCGGCCTCGTCCTCAGCCTGGGCGCGTGGGCCTTCGGCAGGAGGCGTCCCACCTATCTCCTGATCGCCCTGGGGGCGATATGGCTCTACGCGCTGCTCGCCGGGATGCACGCGCCGGTGGTACGGGCCGCGATCATGGGCAGCCTGTGGCTGCTCGCCATATACCTCGGGCGGCCGCGCAGCTCTCTGGTGTGGCTGGCCTTCGCGGCGGCCCTCATGGCGGCGGCGCAGCCGTCCGTCCTCGGGCAGGTGTCGTTCCAGATGAGCTTCGCCGCGATGGCGGGTATCATCCTCCTCGCCCCGCACTTCCAGTCGTGGGGCGAGAGGCTGTTCGGGGTGGAGGAAGGGCGCCGGAGATGGGCCGGCGCTCTCGCCGGCAGCCTCTCGATCACCATCGGCGCGATGGTGGCCGTCGCGCCCATCATCGGCTACCACTTCGGCGAGGTCTCGCTGGTGGCCCTTCCCGCCAACCTGCTCGTCATCCCCGCGCTGCCCTTCGCCGTGGGCACGTCCGCGGTCGTTGCCGCCGCCGGAGTCTTCGTATCGCCGCTGGCACAGGCGCTGGGCTGGGTGGCATGGCTGTTCACCGGCTACATTATCGAGGTCGCCCGGCTCTTCTCGTCGCTGCCCTTCGCCTCCTTCGAGGCGGGGAACGTCAGTCCCGCTGCCGTGTGGGCGTACTATGCGGTGCTCGGCTCGGCGCTCTGGGTGGCCGGAAATAGCTCGCGGAGGGGTGTGGTGAGGGAGAAGGCCAAGGCGTTGGCCGCGTCGGTCGCGGGCCGCTCCCGAAGGGTACCGGCGGGGCTGGTCATCGTGCCCCTGCTCGTGGTGGCCGCGCTGGTCTGGACCGCCGCCGTCACCGCGCCCGATGGCCGGGTGCACGTCTTCATACTCGATGTCGGGCAGGGGGACGCCATCCTCATCGAGAGGGGCCGGATGCAGGTGCTCGTGGACGGCGGGCCCGACGCGGACCGGATATGCCTCGAGCTGGGGGAGAGGATGCCCTACTGGGACCGGACGATCGAGCTTATCGTGTCCACCCATTCGCACGCCGACCACCTGGCGGGGCTGGTAGAGGTGGTGGGGCGGTACGAGGTGGGCGGGGTGATCAGTGGAGGGGAAGCGGGCGACTCCCTGACGTACAGCGAGTGGCTGCGGCGGCTGGAGGCGGCGGGCATCGAGCCGGTCACCGCCGTCGCCGGCGAGCGGATCGACCTCGGCGGCGGGCTGCTTCTGGAGGTGCTACACCCGCCGGCGGCGCTGCTCGAGGGGACGGACTCGGATGCCGACAACAACTGCCTCGTCATGAGGCTGGTCTACGGCGACTTCAGCCTGCTGCTGACGGGTGACATCCAGGAGGAGGCGGAGCGGTACCTGCTCGACGAGAGATGCACGCTCGACAGCACCGTGCTGAAGGTGCCGCACCACGGCTCGGACACCTCGTGCTGCGCGGAGTTCCTCGCCGAAGTGAGCCCTCAGGCGGCGGTGATATCGGTGGCAGCGGACAACGAGTACGGACATCCCGCCGGCGATGTGGTGGAGCGGCTGGGCGCGGAGGCCGGAGAGGGCGGCGTGTACCTGACCTCGGAGCACGGCACCATCGAGCTCATCACCGACGGCGCGAGGCTCTGGGTGAAGACGGAGAGGTGAGCCTGGAGACCGGAGCGTGGAGGTGGAGTCCTGATACTGGTCGTGGGTTCGCCCAGGCTTCGCAACGCAACGCGACGACGCGTCCATCGTAGTCCTAGCGGGCTTCTCTTCCACCGCCAGTTGCGCCCTCTCGGCTTGGGTGTCACTCATCACTTGTGTGGGAGGCCAACGGACCACGCAGCTTGCGGCTCAATAGGAAGGAACTGACGGCTGCGTGCAGTGGGATGGCCAGCCCTGACACAGCCAACCGCCACCATTCATGAAGCGAAGAGCCTTCGATCGCCTGAACCACCAGAAGCCCGTAGACGGGGAGGCAAAGCGCAAGATTCAGCAAGAAGTTCTTTCTGATGTACTCCCAAGTGTGGAGTCTCTTGA
>CAZNMB010000272.1:0-3469 GCA_964574095.1 uncultured Dehalococcoidia bacterium | reverse complement strand
CTACAAGATGAAGGTCACCAACATCGAGCTGGTAACGGAACTGGACCCCGACCTGCCTCCGACGATGGCCGACGCCGACCAGATGCATCAGGTGTTCGTTAACATCATCACCAACTCGAACCAGGCGATGACCGAGGCCAGCGGCAAGGGCAGACTTCGCGTCACTACGCAGAGAGCAGGCGACGTGATCAGGATATCGTTTGAAGACACCGGCCCCGGCATTCGCGAGGAGAACCTGGCAAGCATATTCGACCCGTTCTTCACGACCAAGGAGGTGGGGAAGGGGACCGGCCTGGGGCTCAGCATCTGCTACGGCATCATCAAGGAACACGGCGGGCAAATCTACGCGAGGAGCAAGTGTTCCAGCGGCGCCACCTTCGTCGTGGAGATACCGATGATCGCCGAAGACTCAGCTCTGCCCCCGCGCAACAGCGAAGTCCAGCCCCAACAGCCCGCAGACAGCCCCAGCTTCCGCAACTAGTGCTCCCCCGGGGTCTCCCCGACTCGCCGACCGGGTCAAACCCTACCTGGAAGGACCCGCCCCCCTCCAGCGCATCCCCCGGTACGAATAGGTACCAAGCGCCGGCCGGACTCGTCGCACAATCTCCAGATGCCTGGGTTTCCGCCGGTGTCCGGGATGCTCAGGAGATGAGTGGACGTGGAGAGTGACGCCAGGTGCTGTGAGGGAGGAATCCGCCATCGCGGCATCGATGCCGCCGTGAGAGACTGGGGGTCAGCGAGGTCTACCGTCGCGTGGTCACGAACACTTTTCTGACGGAAGGCTTGTCTCCCGCCGGGATGCCCGGTACACCCTGGAACGCTTCCCGCCTGGGAACCGCGACCCTCTTGACCTCCGGGAAGGCCTTCAGGACCTCGAGCAGAGGAGTGCGCTTCGGGACATGGAGCCTCATTTGGAGGCCCCTGTCGTCAGACCTTCTGACATCCATCACCTTGATCTGAGGGGTCTTCTTCAGATGCCGGTGCAGCTTCACGACGCGATCGAGTACGATCGGCGGGCAGATGGCCAGCTCCACTGTGCCTTCGTAGAGCGCACTACTCGCGTCGCCGGCCGTTGGGTCGCCTCCGCCGTCAACAGATGTCTCCGTCAGTGTATGCGGCAGGTCCCCGGATGACGCTTCGCGGCCTGTGCGGCAGTCTTCGACAGCCTGCATCTCCTGAAGCTGTCTGCTCGCGAGCAGCATCTGCCGCGCTTCCTCTCTGATGCGCTGGGCCTCAGCCTGGGCGACCATCGTCGCGCGCTCGATGATCAGCCGTCCTTCATCCTCAGCCTTCGAGAGCCTGGCCTCGACCAGTGAGTCGGCCTTCCGTTTCATGCCGGCGACCAGCTTGCGGGATTCCTCCTCGGCCACAGCCCTGGCGGACTCCGCAACCGCCGCCGCTTCGTTGAGCATCTTGTTCGACTGCCTCTCGGCCGTCTCGACCTTCCGTCTAGCCTCGGCGATCATGTCGCCAGCGTCCCGCCTGGCATCGGCCCTGAGTGCCGCCGCATCGTCCTCCGCTGCCCTGACGATATCCCACGCGCGCTGCTCAGCGACTGCCACCCGTCCCTGGATGATCTCCTCCCCCCGCCTCTCCGCCTCGGCGACGACCATCTCCGCTTCCTTCCGATCGGCCTCGCCCCCGTCGCGGGCCGGAGTATTCGCGGTGTTCGCCCGTTCATCCACCCCGATGGCGACTCGGAGACGCTCCACTTCCTGCAGGAGATCGTTGTACCGGCTCACCAGGCCCTCGACGAATGCCGATACTTCGGCTTCATCCAGACCGTTCTTTACAATCCTGAACCTGTTCCCGACAATCTCCGTTGCCCTGTCCTTTGCCGCAAACATCGTGGCCGGGACCTCCCGTTCATCCGAATACGGGGCAGATTCTAGACACCGGGAAGTTGGCCCACAATAGCCCTTTGGTCACTGTCCCGGATAGCCATTAAGTAGGGGGCGCGCGGTCCGCCGCGCGGCTGGCCCACGGGCACCACGCTTCATGCCGATCCCACCATCTCCGGGAGCGCGTGCCGGCACTGCCGGGCTATAATGTAGGAACCGGCGACCTCGCCGAGAAACGCACGCACGGGAGGGTAGCGCCATGTCAAAGGCCACAATGCACGATGGTTCAGTCTCGCCAGCCACGCGGTGGATCGACATCTCCGTCCCTCTGCGAAAGGGAATGGTCCACTGGCCCGGCGACCCGCCCTTCGACCTGGAGCGCGTTCAAGACATGGAGCGGGGAGACCCGAGCAACATGTCGAGAGTCGCCCTTGGGGCCCACTCCGGCACGCACGTGGACGCTCCGCTCCACTTCATCCGGGCCGGCGCCGGCATCTCGGATATGCCTCTCAACGCCACGGTGGGCCGGGCGCGGGTGATCGAAATATCAGACGCGGAGGCGATCAGGCCCGCCGAGCTCAGGCGTCACGGAATACGGCGCGGCGAGCGTCTCCTGTTCAAGACGCGGAACTCGTCACGCGTATGGCGAACAGACAGCTTCATCGAGGACTTCGTCTTCATATCGCCCGGGGCAGCCCGTTTCCTCGCCCGGCGCGGCGTCGCGCTCGTCGGGGTGGACTACCTTTCCGTCGGCGGCTACAGGCGCTCCGGCCGGGAGACGCATCTCGCTCTCCTGCAAGCAGGGATCTGGATCATCGAGGGGCTGGACCTGTCCCCGGTGCCGCCGGGGAGATACGACCTGGTCTGTCTGCCCCTCAGAATCCATGGGGCCGAGGGCGCGCCGGCCCGCGCCATCGTGCGGCCGGCAGGGCGGGGCCGGGCGCGGTCCTAGACGGCTCCTCGCGACTCCAGGGCAGGCTCAGGCGCGCGCTTCGACCACCACTGGAGCAGATTGCTCCGGGCTGCCCTCGTCTACCGGACAGCCGGACACCCTCACCGCCGACGATGTCCCTGCTGTCGAGCCCGCAGCCACGTCACCGGCCGCACCCCGGGCATTCCACCGACACAACAGGACACCAGCCTCACGCAGCCGGCGGACCGATTGCGCCGGCGTCTTCGCAGACCCACATCCCCGATAAGCCGGTGCAGGATGCATACGATGGTCTGAAAGCCTAGTACTATTCATAAGCCTAGGACTATCCTACCGTTTTGGCGTCTTACGATTTACTTCTCCTTCTGAGACTATTAGTCGATTGTGGCTGAGATACGCGATACCTATGATTACTGCAGGATGCAATCGATTGTTCAGGATAGTGATGGATTTGTGATGAGCGGGGGTTTCGGTTCTCCGCCAGAGAGGCTGCAGAAGGACAAGGAAAGGGACATCAGCGTGACTATGGCAGAAGACAGAAGACGAAGCAGGACCGGTGGCGGGAACGGGGTGGCGTCGAACGAGATCTTGACCTGCGACGAGGTCGCGGAGTACCTGAGGGTCCATGTGGGCTCGGTCAGGCGCTGGAGTCGAAACGGAAAGCTCATGGCCTACAAGGTGGGAGGCCGTGGCGACT
>CAZNMB010000271.1:0-3495 GCA_964574095.1 uncultured Dehalococcoidia bacterium | reverse complement strand
AGCGGGGCGCTCAGAATGACATGTGTGTCCTGTCACCCTGAACGCAGGCAGCTGGTCGAGCTTCCCAACCCGACCAGTGGACCCGTGACTCTGCAAGCACTTTGCGCAGGGCAGGTTTCCCAACCTGCCCTGCAGCCCGCTGAGAATCGCGGGCTACCGTCTGTGACAGATGCGCAGACAACCTGCCGCCGTGCCGTCTCAGTGGCGGGTTCGGCGATTCTTCTCCCTCCCCTGTGGTGGGAGGGAGCTAGAGGGAGGGGGAGTTCACCCTCACCTTACCTCTCCCATCAAGGGAGAGGGAGCCGCAAAGGAGTTCGCGAGGCTGGACAGTAGTATCGCGAAGGACGGTTGGGCTCTCAAGTATCTGCTCCAAGTCTTCTGAAGCGGAGCACAGAACCACTCTGTTTGACCGAAACGCGGGCACGCTGCTAGCGGGCGCCATTGTCGGCCGCGGTGATCTTCGCTATGGCCTCGGCGGCCCACTGCCCGAGGGGCTTCGCGGGGAAACGGTCCCTGGTGTCTATCGTGACCACGTCCTGCCTGCCCTGGAGCGCCCGGAGATGGGGCAGGGCCGGCGCGAACCCCGCTTCGCCCAGGGCCCAGGCCGCCAGGCCCAGCAGCCGGGGATCGCGGCCGTTGAACACGTCCAGGACCAGGGACTCGTTGGGCTCGATCGCCTGCCGGACGCGCGCGCCGAGCCTCGCGACGCCGCGCAGCCCGCTCGCGACCAGGGGCGGCTCTTCGAACGCGCGGGAGACCATTATGCCGGCGTACGGCTCGACGAGCTCGGGGACGATGGCGGCGATCTGCGCGACCGCCTCGGGGGCGCTCAACACCAACTGCCCCGACTCGTCGTTCATCGCCCACAGGAGCCTTCTGACGTACTCGCGGACCTTCTCCGTGCGGCCCTGCCGCCACCATCGCTCCAACAGCTTCGCGACAGCTTCGACGGCGCTATAGCGCAGGTCGTCGTCGGCCTCGGTCAGCGCGAGCCACAGGGCCCGCCGAAAGCCCCCGTCCTCATCGCAGAGATCGAGCAACTCGCCGTACTCTCGACCGGCCAGGAGGCGACCGACTGCCGCCAGGGTCTTCTTGTCCATGCGCGCCTTCGAGTCACCCTTCGGGCGTCACGCGGCCTTCTTGCCGTGGAAGAGCTCGCTTCCGGCGCCGGGGTAGACAGCGCGTTCGGATGCGGGCGTCGGCCTCTTGACCGCCGGCCAGATGCCGGCCCTGGCTTCCGGGCCCTCCCGGGCCGCGTGCGAGGGCTCGCGGTCCCTCATCTGAGGCTCACCGCGGATGTCTATCCCTTCCACGTTGTGGGAGAACTCGATAGGAATACCGTTCGGGTCGTGGGCGTAGATGGAGTGAATGAACCCGTGGTCGATCATGTCCGACACGGGGAACCCCGCCGCTTCGATCCTGTCCTTCAGCTCCCAAAGCCCCTCCTCGGTGGCCACGCCGAAGGAAACATGGTCGAAGATGAACGGCCCCCGGACCGGCGCGCCGTGTTCCTTGGGGCGCACCGGCTCGACGCCGGGCCATTCGAAGAATGCGAGGAGGTCTTCGTCCGAGATCTGGAAGAAGTAGTGCCTGTAGCCCTTCTGGCCGAGGCCGGCGACGAGCCGCATTCCCAGCAGGTCCCGCCAGAAGCGAATGGTCTCGTCCATGTCGCCGGTAGCCATTGCCAGGTGATTGACGCCGGTGAACCTGACCATCTCCGTGCCTCCCTCGCCCGTCCTCCGCAGCCGGATCGGGCACCTGATGTGCGAACTGCCCCATCTTCGATGATACAGAGCGGCGGTGAAGAAGTCATAAAACGGCGGCGCGAAAAGGTAACGAACTTGTCACATTTCGCGAGGCGGTGCCGGCTGCCCGGCGTCGGGATCAATGCTGTGACCGCGTATTGACATCGCGGACTCCCGGTAATAAAGTCGGGGCTAGCTTGCGGACAGGAGCGCCACGATGGACCCGGAACAGGCCACGGTGGACGACCTCGCGCGGCGGATCGGCCTCCCCAGGGTGGGGCAGATGGGCTACGTCGTCGCCGATATCGATCAGGCGATCGCCTTCTGCAGGGATGCGTTCCGCATACGACCCTGGCTGCTGCTGGAGGAGAGGCCGGACCCCTGTGTTCAGAGGGGGATGCCGGTACAGCCCGCCTTGAAGCTCGCGCTGGCCTACGCGGGGCCGGTCCAGGTCGAGCTCATCCAGGTGCTCGAGGGGGAGACGTTCCACCTCGACCACGTTGCCGCGGGGAGGACGGGCCTGCACCATCTGGGCTACATGGTCAATGACCTGGAGAAGAGGCTCGAGGCCTGCCGCGCGGCCGGTGTTGAGGTGCTGCAGCGGGGACGCATCAGGGAGTCGGGCTTCAGCGTGGACTATGCCTACCTGGACACTGTCGGGCAGGCGGGCATGGTGCTCGAGTTGATACAGTGGCACCTGGGCCCGATGCCGATGCCGGTGAACCGCCGGGTGTTCAACGCGGTGTGCGCCCTCGGCGCGTGGACCCTGTTCCGGGGCCGCGTCGTGAAATAGCCCTCGGCGGCGCGGAGACTAGCGCCTGCCGTGCTCGGTGCGGGAGATAATCTCGTCCTGCACCTCTCGGGTCAGGTCCGTGAAGTAGGCCGAGTAGCCCGCGACCCTGACGGCGAGCGATCTGTGTTTCTCGGGGTGCTCCTGGGCGTCCTCCAGCGTCTCCCGATCCACCACGTTCACCTGCAGGTGCATGCCGCCCAGCTCGAAGTAGGTCCTGACCAGCGAGCTGAAGATGTGCGTTCCCTCGTCGCCGGCGAGATGGTCCGGGTTGAACCTGATGTTGACGGCAACGCCGTTCGTCGCCAGGGCGTAGTTCAGCTTCGAGACCGACTTCAGACACGCCGTCGGCCCCTTGAGGTCGCAGCCGTCGCGCGGCGCGAGGCCGTTGGCCAGGGACTCGGTGCCCTTCCTGCCGCTGGGGAGCGCCCCCACGAACTTGCCGAATCCCTGGTGGGTTGTCATCGTCAGGAACCCGGGCAGGTACACGCCGCCCCGGGTGTTGCGGTGTTTGGCCACCTCCCGGCAGAAGACCTCGGCGGCGATGCGGGCGTACGTGTCGGGCAGGTCCTCGTCGTTACCGTATTTCGGGACGCGGTTCAGTATGTACCGGCGCAGGTCCTCGTGGCCGTCGAAATCGTCCTCCAGCGCCTGAAGGAGCTCGCCCATGGTGACGTGCTTCTCCCGGAACACGAGCTGGTCGATGGCGGCGAGCGAGTCTGCGATGTCGGCCACGCCGACGCCCTGGACGCCGGTGAAGTTGTAGACCGCCCCTGCGGCGGTGACGTCCTTCCCCTTGTGCAGGCAGCCTTCGATGAGCGAGGAGAGCAGGGGGCTGGGGTAGAGCGCCTCGTGGGCCAGGCTCAGGGCGTTCAGCCCGACGACCATCTGCTCGACGAGGAATGATACCTGGCGGCGGTAGGCCTCTACGACCTCGTCCATGGTCTTGAAGTCCCTCGG
>CAZNMB010000270.1:0-3496 GCA_964574095.1 uncultured Dehalococcoidia bacterium | reverse complement strand
TTGATAACCTGAACGTCGTGGTCTGTCAAAACGCGGTGAAGCTGCCCAATGGCAAGAGGGGCCGCCGCGCAACCAGCATAAATGAAATCGTCGGCTACGATCCCGTGGCCAATACCTTTTCCTACGTGGAGGTGTTCCGCTGGAACCCGGCGACCGTCGCGTTCGAGTTCGTCGGCAAAAGGAACAGCTATCTTCTGGAGGAGAAGATAGCGATCAAGCGCGGAATCCCGGCGAACCAGAGATGGAAGATCTACGACCTCGTGGAGAAGAGGAAGAGGATACTGGAGCGACTGCATGTGGACAAGGGGGTGAGCGACTTCTATGGGCTTCTCAAGGTTCTGGCAAAAGCGCAAAAGCAAGGACTCTTTTGACAAGGACTACATCAGCTTCGACCTGTTCTTCCAGCTGGCGTACATGTCGTCCATAGCTGCCGCGGGCATCTCGCGCAGCCAGATATTCGCCTTCGCCAGTGAGCTCCCTTGCACCTCGTCGCGCTATTTCAAGGAGATCCATATCCTGGCCAAGCAGATGCGCTATGACTATGCGATTGCCTGCCGCATGGTCGGAGAGTCCACTGAGGTCGAGTCAGTCAAGAGCCTGCTGCTGCGCCTCGCCAGCTCGCTGGGTTCCGGCGAGTCCGAGGCCGACTTCCTGGCGCAGGAGGCCGCGATCCAGGGAGAAGCGTTCCGCAACGAGTATGAGCGCGGCGTGGAATCGCTTCGGAAGTGGACGGAGGGCTATGCCGCTCTCATAGTGTCGGCGGCCCTCATCGTCATAGTCGCGGCCATCTCCATGATCATCTATCCGGTGTCGACGTCCTTCACTGTAATACTGGTCGGAGTGACCATCTGCGTGGCGGTCCTGGGATCATGGGCGATACACCGCGTGTCTCCGAAGGAGGTGAGGGTGCACCTCCCGGCATCGAAGTGCGACGCCTACGGCAGGGCGCGATGGCTGGCCAGACTCCTGGTTCCCGCCGCCGCGGTCTGCTTCTTCGTCATGCTGGCGGCTGGCTTGGGGCTGGGGTGGGCCCTCATCGCGATGTCTGTTCTGTTCATTCCCGTGGGTGTTACCGGCAGCATCTTTGACCGTCAGGTCAAGAGGAAGGACAAGGACATCAGCACCTTCCTCAGGTCGCTGGGCAATGTGGCTTCGGCAGTGGGAATAACTGTGTCCAACGCCATCACGAGACTGGACCTGAGGTCCACGGCCAATCTGGCAGGGGACGTCAAGCGGCTCCGTGCGCGGCTCGATTCCAGGCTGAAGCCGGAGGTGTGCTGGCAGCGCTTCTCGCTGGAGACAGGCAGCGAGACCGTATACAGAAGCGTGAAGATGTTCAACGACGCCAGCAGGCTGGGGGGAGAGCCGGATGAAGTCGGAAACCGCTCATCCGTGGTCGCGACGACGCTGGACTTTCTGCGGGCCAGGAGAAACCAGGTGTCGTCGTCGTTCGGGTTTCTGGCGTTTGCCATGCATGCTGCACTCGTCGCCCTGCTTATCTTCGTCGTGCAGGTGATCCTGCTCTTCGGGCAGGTAGTGGAAGGGGTATATTCGCAGGGGGTCGAGGAGGCGCAGGCGAAAGCGCTGGAGGTTTTCAGTTTCAACTTCCAGGGCGTGCACCTGCTGGAATCGCTCGCGCTGCCGTGCATTATTGTGCTGTCGGTCACGACCGCAGTGGCGGTGAAAGCGGCCGATGGGGGCAGCAACTACAAGCTGTTCGGCTATCTCGCGGTGACGCTTGGCCTGTCGGGCGTGGGGCTGATAGTAGTACCCATGCTGGTGGACAAGATCTTCACGTCGATTCCGACGATGTAGGGAGGAAGGAGGGTAAGGTAGCTATGAGAGTGGCACAGTGGGCCCGGCTGACGCTGGTTCGGCTCGGGTCGAAGATCAGGTCGACGATGCAACGGGATGAAGACGACTTGCTGATAGAAGAGGAAGACCCCATCGGGGAGTTCCTGTCTCGCAAGGAACGTGGGGCCAGTCTTCCCGTGGATGAAGAGGCGCTGGAGGAAGAAGCGGTCAACCCGGAGCCGGCTGAAGGCAGCAGTGAGGGGAAGGAAGTAACGTCTGCAACGCCGGTTGTGGTCAAGTTGCAGGACGACGCCGAAGAGCCGCGGAGCGCTGTTGAAGCGCTGCCTTCGGACGAGAGTGAGGCGGTCGAGGTCGGGGAGGATGATGTGGAGAAGGAGGCGACCGCTGCGGTCGAAGGAAGTCCACCGGAAGAAGAGACGCCTGTCTCCGGGGACAACGCGGAAACGGCCGCCGACGGGGAGCCGCCAGTACCGGAGGCGAAGACGTCGCCGGTTGTCGTGGAACTGCATGAGGAGGCGACTCCGAGCGACGAAGACGAAGAAGTGGACAGTCTGCTTGAGGTCTTCAAAGAGGTGCAGTTCTCGGACAACCCGATCAGCCTGCTCTCCCGCGACCTGGGGGATACGGACGTCTACTCACTGCTTGAGGAGATGAAGTGGATCGCGAAGAAGGTCAAAGAAGCTTCGACCGAGAGCGGCTAGCTCGCGCGAGGGGGCTGCGGCCTCCAAGCGTGAACTAGAGGTGGAACATGTTGTTGCCGACCACGCAGACGAACAGCAGGACCAGCAGCACCTGACAGGCGATCATCGGTTTCAGGTACCTCGTCCTCGTCGAAAGCCACCAGAATCCTACCCCTATGCCTGCCGTGATCAGTCCCTTCGCGCCATAGAAGAGGGCCTCGTGCTGCGTGAGCAGGGCCCTGGCCAGAGGATTGCCTTCTATGTTGGCGGCGTTCTGAAGGCAGAAGTACGTTGCGATGGCATCGGCGAGGGACAGGCCGACCCAGACGACCGCCAGCAATCGCGCTGTCTTGACGAGACCGGTTTGGGAGCTTGCCGCGAGCCTGCTAATCATAACCGACGAGCCGAACGTGCGTACTGTGACTATAGTACTGCATAGACAATCGTAGAATACGCTGTCGCCAGAGTCAACGTGACATTTGTTGAAGTTCCTTCATGATAGCTCCCGTTGTCCCCCGGGCACGGCGAAGCGGGCTGTTGGCAGCGCTGCTCCGGGGCCGGCAGATCGCGAGATCGAAGCCGGATGACCGATTCGCACGGCGGGACGTGTCAGCCCGTCAGGGCGAGTTGCCTCAGGTACTCCCTGAGTCCGGGCCCCAGGTCCGGCCGGGCCAGGGCGTACTCAATAGAGGCTCGAAGGAACCCGAGCGGCTCCCCGGTGTCATATCGGACGCCTTCGAACTCGTAGGCGTAGATATTCTGGTCCTTCCCCAGCAGCTTGAGAGCGTCGGTCAGCTGGATCTCGCCTCCCGCGCCGGGAGTTACCCGACCCAACACATCGAATATCTCCGGTGTGATGATGTACCTGCCCACTATGCCCAGATTGGACGGGGCGTCTTCGGGCCTTGGCTTCTCGACCAGGCCCAGCACCTCATGCACTCGATCCTCGACCCTCCGGGGATCAACGATTCCGTAGGCCGGGGTCTTCTCGCGCGGCACGG
>CAZNMB010000269.1:0-3499 GCA_964574095.1 uncultured Dehalococcoidia bacterium | reverse complement strand
GCTCATCCCGAAGAAACGACCGTGGTAGTACAGGTTCTCCCAGACGGTCAGTGCCCGGTCCAGGTTGTTGGTCTGGGCCACGACGCCGATCACCTGCTTGACGAGTGCCGGATTAGCGACCACGTCTATGCCCGCCACGACGGCCTTGCCTCCTGTTGGGATCACGAGCGTGTTGAGCATGCCAACGGTCGTCGTCTTGCCCGCGCCGTTGGGACCGAGCAACCCGAATATCTCCCCGCGGTGCACCGACAAATCGAGACTGTCCACGGCCAGGATGTCGCCCGGGTAGCGTTTGGTCAGCTGCCGGCAACGAATCACTTCGTCGACCGGGGCATGACTGCCGGCTGTGCCGGCGCTGTCAGTCTGAGCAAGCATACGTCTCCTGTCCACCACAACGAACGCGGGGCGGACCGACATCCCGAACTCGATTCATACTTCGACCAGGATTCGGTCCCCTTCGACTCTCACCGGGTATACCGCAAGCGGTCTGGGAGATTTTAGCAGTCTGACCGCCGAAGCGACTACGCCGCTCCATTTTGTCCAGCGAATCACCTGACCGTTCGTGACGTCAAACTGCGAACCATGTCTGGGGCACGTAACTACCTTGCCATCCAACTTGCCCTCTACCAGCTTCGCTCCCATATGCGGGCAGCGGCTGCCTACGGCGTAGGTCTTGCCCCCGACCATGGCAACGAGGACGGCATGCCCGTTGACAGTCACCTCCTTCATCTCCCCATCCTTGAGATCAGTGGTTCTTAGTGCTTCCATGAATGTGACCGCACTCATCGACTTGCTCCTTCCCAGCGAGATCGATTATGCGCCGCAGCACATTGAGAAGTCATCAAATCGCTGCTCAAGACGTTACGAACTTGTGACATTCGCGCTGGCCAAAGTGGATGGCAATGATCGCTAAGGTTGCCTGCGAGCGCAGCGATGGAACTCGGGTCTCATCTCGTGAGCTATGCGAACGACAGCGGGCCATGTATGCGAGGCAGCAGAGCACCCGGCTGGCTCTTTCTCTTTCAATGCCGCTTGGGCCTGCTCTGATTGTGGGAACGGTGGAGTGTCCCTCCGAATAGGGCGCGAGCAGTGATGCAGGAGGTCTCACCGGGGGCCTGGCAGTAAGTGACCGGTGCGCGGAGACTGTTGATCGACTGTGCCGTGCATCCCGGTCGGCGGTTCGGCAGCAGGTTCACGGGGATGGGGTCTGGGCGCCGGCGCCGGCGTTTCCGGCATTCTGGGCAACCGGGGCCGCGACGCAGACTCTATTCTTGCCCAGCCGCTTCGCCTCGTAGAGCGCCTCGTCCGCACGCTGGAACAACTCGGTCACCTCAGCGGCATGTGTCGGGAACGTGGATATGCCGACGCTGACGCTGATCGCCGTCGGCTTGCCGCCCACCTGCAGGAAGGAACCCTCAACCTGTTCCCTGATTCTCTCTCCGAGCAGGATTGCCGCGCTGCTATCGGTGTCGGGAGCAAGCAGTAGAAATTCATCGCCGCCCCATCGGGCAGCCATATCGGACGCACGAGTACCGCGCTTGATCACTTCCGCGACGGCACATAGGAACCTGTCGCCATCGCGATGGCCGTGGCTATCGTTGATGGTCTTCAGTCCATCGAGGTCAATCATTATCGCCGAGAGCGATGTCCCCAGCCTTCTGGCACGAGCCAGCTCTCGTTCCATTTGTTCCACGAGATACCGGCGATTGTACAGACCCGTGAGACCGTCAGTGAAAGCCAGTTGCACGGTCTCCTCGTAGAGACGAGAGTTGTCTATCGCCATACCTATCTGATTCGCGATGGCCTCGAGCAATCTCACGTCTCGATCCGAGAACGTCCGAGCAGTCCGAGTGGCAACAACAACAAGCCCTACAACCCTATCTTTCACGGATACCGGCACCGCTGCCAGCGCCTGAAGTCCTTCGCTGCCGACTCCCAGGCATTGGAGTTCGGCATCCGCTGCGATGTTCTTCGCCACAAGCGGTTTCCGAGATACAAGAGCTTGCCTCGTGAAGCCTTCGCCGGCCTTCAGCCGCTCCACCTTGCCCGCCAATTTCTCCGACACGCCGGCGTAGGCTCGCAGGACCAGCTCGCTCTCTTCACCCTCAAGGAGGAATATGGCCCCTGCGTCCGTGTCCACGGCTTCCAGCACTCGCCGCAAGACGGCGTTGAGCAAGTCCTGGAGGTTCAGTGTTTGACTGAGAGTGACTCCTGTGTTGAACAGCGTCTCGAGCTGCTTCGCGTATTCAATCGCCTCCGCTTCAGCCTTCTTGGTGTCGGTGATGTCTGTGATGAAGCCTTCGACGGCCTCCAGTCTTCCATCTGCAGAGAATACTCCGGTCCCCTTCTCCCAGACCCACTTCTCCCCTCCGTCCCGCGTGCGCAGGCGATAGACGACCTGGAAAGGGCGCCTCCCATCAAGTGACGCCTGGATCTTGTTGAGAACCGGGTCGCGATCGTCGGGATGGATCATCTCCGCGTATGAGATTCCTCGGCCCCCGGTCAGCTCGAGTGGTTCAAAGCCCGTGAGGGACAGGCAACCCTCGCTGACGAAGACCATCGCCCTCGCCCGGTCGCTCTGACACCGGTATGCCATGCCGGGCAGGTTGCCCAGCAGCGTGAATACGGACCTTCTCGTCTCGCGGAGTCTGGCCTCCGCCTCGTCGAGCTTCCTCTCAGCAGTCACCTCCCGCACAACGCTCTTGACCACCTGCGGCAGGAGGTCCATGAACGCGGCGTCCTTGACCACGTAGTCCCGGGCGCCGAGCTTCATCATCTCCACCGCAACACGCTCATCCCCCTGTCCTGTCATGATCACAAAGGGTACCGGGCGTTGGGACTCGGCAAGCCTTTCGATTACCTGTTTGCCCGTCATGTCAGGCAGCTGATAGTCAAGCAGGAGCAGCAGGCTGGGATCGTCATGTACCTTGGCGATTGCCTCCCCGCCTGTCGCAGCGGAGCCGGTCCGGAAACCGGCCCTGCTGAGGTTTCTCTCGATAAGCCGTCTCAGCCCTTGATCATCCTCGACGACGAGGATAGAGATCCCGGGATCAGCCTCATGCTGGACAGCTTCACGCGCCTCCATTGATGTTCGGCACCTCCACCACCATTAGGAATAGTCCCAGCTGTCGTATTGCCTCCACGAAGTTGTCGTAGTCAATCGGCTTGGCTATGTAGTTCGAACAGCCAAGCTCGTAGCAGCGCGTAACCTCTCGCGGGTCGTCCGTAGTCGTAATCATTACGACGGGCATCCTCTTCCACTTCGGATCCTCCTTCACCTGCTTCAGGACCTCAACCCCGTCCACCTTCGGCATCTTGATGTCGAGCAGCAGCAGGTAGGGCAATCCACTGGCGACGTGCGGCGATTCCGTCTTCCCGTGGAGGAAGTCCAGCACCTCCCGTCCGTCTTTGAAATGCAGAATCTGGTTCGATATTCCCGCCCGCCTCAGGTTCTTCTGAATGAGGGAGGCGTGCCCCATGTCGTCCTCCTCAAGGACCT
>CAZNMB010000268.1:0-3513 GCA_964574095.1 uncultured Dehalococcoidia bacterium | reverse complement strand
ACTACTACAACGCCCGCTACTACGACCCCACCATCGGCAGGTTCATCAGCCCGGACACGTTCGTGCAGAGCCCCGGCAACCCTCAATCCCTCAACAGGTACAGCTACGTCTTCAACAACCCCCTGAGGTACGTAGATCCCACAGGCCTTCTGTCGGATGAAGATATCGACGCAACGTTCGGCGCCGGAACATCCGCCATACTGAAGGATACCGAGAAATGTGACCCTGCATGGTACAGAATTCTCAGCAGAGACGACTGTGTCTGGGGAGATGTGGTTCACGTTGAAGTGACCACTGAGGGCGGCGTATACGTGGACATGGAACTCGTTGAAGGAGTTGGCCTTCAAATCTACGCATCGGATGACGAGGAGAATATCGGACAGACGTGCAGTCTCTTGGGCCTTGCCTATGGCACAAGCGCGGGCAAGACGCAGGGAGTAGAATACGACCTCAAGCTGTTCTCGGCCACGCGCGACTCGGCCGATGCTCAGCTACGGATGACGCAGCAAAGGGGCAGATGGCACATTCAGCAGAGCTGGTGGAGCCGGAACGGGGAATGGGTGGCTGCGGGGGTTGCGGGGGGAGTGGTGGCCTTGGCAACCTTCGGCCTAGGCACGGCCGGTGTGATCGTCGCCGCGAAGGGGGTGACGGAACTAGCGGGCCTTGTTGCCGCGGCCTCATCTTTTCCCGAACTCCTAGGCGGGCTCTATGTCGGCTTGCACTACGTGGCTTCGAGTGGGTACTTCTTTGCCGGCGCGTACTTCGGCGGTGTGACCACGCTGGGGATTGTGCACAACGCAGCACAGAGCAGGTGACCCTACAGTGATGGGCCGGATCGCACACGGTGTCGCCTTTCTTGAACGCGCCCGCCTGGCGCCGACCATCGCTGGTTTCGGAAGGAGAGCCCGGCAGAGGCTGATATAATGACTATGCGTCGACGGGATGGCGCGGCCGCTTGGCCAAGGGCTCGCCCATCGCGTCGACAACTGAAGCCAGCGAGTGCGGAAGGAGGCACGGCGGTGGATCCTGAAGATCCGAACAATTCGGACAAGCTGAAGAGACGCACACGCAGAATCGCGATTGCCGTGGCCGTCGCGCTAGGTCTGGGTGGGACGGTAGCGCCTCTGCTGGTCGTAGGGTTGTCAAGGGGCTACGAGTGGTGGGCGATCGCTCCGGTGGCACTGATCATGATTCTGAGCATACTGACCGGTGCCTACCTGACATCTAGGTGGCACAAGTACCTCGATATGTGAACCGCCTTCGTTCATCAACACGAGGGTCACCGGCCAGAGACTGGACACGACCGGCCTCTACTACTACAACGCCCGCTACTACGACCCCACCATCGGCCGGTTCATCAGCGCGGACCCCGCGGAAGCTTCCAACGTTCGCCTCGCGCTCTCGGCCCCGCGCCGCGGGACAGCGAACGCGGGGCAGGGTATAATTGAACTCCGGGTCCTCGCCGCAGGCGGAGACTGCGACCCCGGAGCGTCAAGACTGAGAGGTACGGAATGAGACCGCGCAACGGAAGCGACCTGCGGCGCTTCTTCGAGCCCCGCTCGGTCGCCGTGATCGGCTCGCTGGGCGAGCCATTCGGGCTGGGCCGCGTCACCGTGGGGAACCTGCTGCGCTTCGGCTACACGGGCGAGGTCTACCCCGTGAGCCCTTCCCACAGCGAGGTTCACGGGCTCAGGGTGTGCGCCGATATCGACGACCTCCCGCACGGGACGGACCTCGCGATCGTGATAACGCCGGCCACCACGGTCCCCGACGTCGTGGAGAGGTGCGGCAGGAAAGGGATCAAGGCGGCCCTGGTCATCTCGGAGAACTTCGCCGAGGCCGGCGAGGAGGGCGCGGAGCTGCAGCGCCGCCTCGTCGAGGCGGGCCGGAGCGGCGGCATCCGCATCATGGGGCCCAACACCGTGGGGCTGGTGAATGTCTCCAACGGCCTCGTGGACTGCCCCTACGTCATCTCCTACGACAGGATACGGCGGGGAGGCATCTCCTACTGCAGCCAGACCGGTTTCGTCGGCCCCGCGGCGCAGCCCCTGCACGACCGGGCCTACCCGATCAGCAAGCTGTGCGACGTCGGCAACAAGTGCGACGTCAACGAGGTCGATCTCCTCGACTACTTCGCCGACGACGGCGACACCCGCGTCGTCGCCATGCACCTCGAGGACGTGAAGGACGGGCGCGCGTTCATGGACGCCGCGCGCAGGTTCGTCGCCCGCAAGCCGCTGCTGGTGCTCAAGCCGGGCCGGAGCAGGGAGGGGGCCAGGGCTTCGGCGTCCCACACCAGCTCTCTCGCCGGGGACGAGCAGGTGTACGAGAGCGCCTTCAGGCAGGCCGGCGTCATCCGCGTCGATACGTGGCAGGAGTTCTGGGAGATGCCCCGCGTCCTGGCGTCCCAGCCGCTGCCGAGGGGGAACAGAATCGCGATCAACACGCTGAGCGGAGGGGCCGGAGTGGTGGCCGTCGATGCCGCCGTGGCGGCGGGGCTGGCCGTGGCCGGGCTTTCCCCGGCTACGATCGACTGGCTCTCGGGCCTGTCCCCCAAGATGCGGGGCAACCCGGTCGATATGGGCCCGATCCTGTCCATAACCGACGATCCCTACACCCTCCAGGCGGACATAATCGCGACCGTCATGAACGATCCCAACGTCGATTGCGGCATCATCGCGACGTACGCGGGGTTCGACGACCTGGTCCCGATCTCGATGGCGATGTTCGATCGGATCGAGCCGCACCTGTCGAAGCCGGTGGCGGCGTGGGTCTACGGAATGGAGCTTCCGGCGATGGACAGGATGGCGCGCCTGCTCGAGGAGCGGGGCATCCCGAGCTTCATGGACCTCGAGACGGCAGTCAAGGCGATGGGCGCCGCCGCCCGGTACGCCGCAGACCGCGCCGGGACGGGTGCCGCGGGCGCGGGAATCGTCCATGCCCCGGTGCAATCGGGACACCAGGAAGGATGAAAATGGCGTCTTCTGAATAACCCAGTTCAAGGCTCCGTTCGTGGTGAGCTTGTCGAACCATGGACGGCCCTTCGACAAGCTCAGGGTGAGCGGTTTGCACCGTGTTCTCAGAGCAAGACATGGGGATTCCTCTGTTGACAAAACCGGGCGATTGTGATAAACCTATCAACGGGTAAATCGTCTACGACTTCAGGATTGGCACGATCGTGGTGATGGGCGTGGAGGCGGGCGACCTCGTAACGGTTACTCCCAACCAGCATGCCCTGTCCGTGCGCGCAGCCAGCGTCAGGTAATCGAGCTTCGGACTCCGCCCGGCGGCCGGGGCCA
This sequence comes from uncultured Dehalococcoidia bacterium, assembly GCA_964574095.1. GTDB lineage: Bacteria > Chloroflexota > Dehalococcoidia > SZUA-161 > SZUA-161 > SZUA-161. The sequence continues at coordinate 214 of CAZNMB010000268.1, read as the reverse complement.
CCCGTACTGTACCCGGAATAGACTTATGGTAGAGGAGGAACGGCATCAATGTACGACCTTGAATTCCCCGAGCAAGCCCTTACGACCTGGACCATGCTGCGGCAGACGTGGGCCGCGGTCAACAAGGTGGCCGAGACCAAGCTGGCCAAAGTGAAGCTGACGCCCGAGAAGGTCGCGGTACTCTGGGCGTGCCGGGACTACCCGGGCCCGCTCA
>CAZNMB010000267.1:3150-3517 GCA_964574095.1 uncultured Dehalococcoidia bacterium | reverse complement strand
TCCCGCAGCTCGTGGATTATCATCAGCCGTTTCACGTCGGCCATGGTCTTGCAGATCTCGGCCTGCAGCTTGAACAGCTCCATCCGTGATTGCTCTATCATCGGCACGACCTCTCTATCATACTATGCGAATATGCATATATTGTAATAGATAGATGGGCCATTGTCAACAGGCAGTGGCCGGGCGGGTCTGGGAGGGACTCCGTGGCACGGCCATCCTGGCCGTGGATTCCCGCGTACGCGGGAATGACGGGCGGAAGGGGCTCGGGCCGGGTTCTCCCCCTCCCTCCAACTCCCTCCCATCAGGGGAGGGAGGGTAGGAGTGGCGTCCCAGAATCCCTCTCCCTTGACGGGAGAGGGCAGGGTGA
>CAZNMB010000267.1:0-3140 GCA_964574095.1 uncultured Dehalococcoidia bacterium | reverse complement strand
TCCGCTGTACCAAAAGTAGCCCGTTGAGGGTAGTTTAGATACAAAGCTCCCTTGACGGGAGAGGGCAGGGTGAGGGTGAGAAGGGTCCGGCCACCAATGCATCGGGCGCGGTCACCGCGCCCCTGCGACGCGGGTCGAAGGGTTAGCCTGGAGCATGTGCTCCAGGAGTTGGGGATGGCGGGTGGGAGAAGTAGGCGCCGGAGGCTCCCTCTGCCTTGACGGGAGAGGGCCGGGGTGAACGTGGCGGACCATCAGGGCGCTATCCCCCTGGCCCCCGGCCCCTCGATGCGCTCTTCTTCCTCCAGCCAGCGCCGGAACTCGGCTTCGGGGTCCTCGATGCCGAGCTCGTCCATGGCGGTGCGCCGCGAGTGGACGCCGGCGCCCACGAGGATCTGCTCGTCCCGCACCGCCCGGCTTCTGTCCTGGGGCAGTATCGGCCCCCACGCGATCCGCGTGCGGCGGTTGCCGAAGCTCTCGCCGGTCATATGCTCCACCACGCTCAGAATCATCTCGCTGCGCCGCCGGTACACGGCGGTCCTTATGGTCCTCTTGCGTCTCACCTTCTGCAGCAGGGGATGGAGCTCCATCTCCAGAGCCACGCCCGAGAGGGCGCGCTGGTTGTCCCCGAAGGCCGTGCGCGGCGACTCGGACAGGTCGTGAAGCGTGCGGTAGAGCAGGTCGATGAAGTCCACGTGGAGCTTCACTCCCCCGCCCTGGAGCAGGTCGAGGAGGTAGGCCCGGGCGCGCTCGGGCACCTCCCACACCGCTCCGGGCTGCACGGCGATATCCTCGGCGTTCTCGACGTTCTCCAGGACGGCGATCGGGTTCCCCGACAGCTCCAGGATCAGCGAGAGCTGGGACAGCGCCCGGTTGAGCTCCCGCGCCGGTCCCATCAGCGCGGGGATGTCGGAGATGCCCCAGAACCTCTTCGGCTCCCTGAGGTTGGGGTAGATGACGAAGGGGATGAAACCGTAGGGGTTGGCCTTGCGCTCGAAAAGGGCGTCGTCTATCCACAGCTCGAACTTCCTGTCCGTCCAGACCTCGACCACGGTGGACTCCCGCCTCTGCCGGCGGCTCCTGACTCCGTAGAGCATGGCTATCTCGTCCGTCGAGAGCCGGTAGCGGCTGGCGACGCGCCACACCCGGTTGATGTCGTCGCCCAGCCACCAGACGAAGATCCCCTGGACGTCGGGCGCCGACACCCGGACCCTCTTCTCTCTCGCGTCCCAGGTCACTTTGTAGCACCCGTCGCCCAGGATCGCGGCGTCGATCTCCGTGTCGAAGTCGAGCTGGTCGAGGCTGTTGGTCTCGTAGACCTCGTACAGCGCCTGCTCCGCGCGGCGCGCCTTCTCCCCGTCCTCGGGCGACGCCGGATCGATGGCGAAGTCCAGCCCGCTCATGAGGTAGCTCGTCACCTTGTCCACGAAGACCCGCGCGTAGTTGAAGGTGAGCCGCCGTTCCCGGGGCCGCGCCGGCCCCGGCCACTGCAGCCCGCTGTAGAAGTCCAGGTTCTCGCGGTAGGACTTGAGGCGGTCGAGGTCCATGCGGGCCAGCTGCCGGGGCAGGGTGAGGTTCTGCGTCGGGACCTGTGGTTCAGCGGTGCTGTTCATTTGATGACCTCCTGATGATTCGTTGCACGGTGCGCTTGCTGACGCCGAAGCTCGCGGCAAGCTCGGCGACGCTTTCCCCCGAGAGCGTTCGCTGGCGGAGGAGAGCCCTGTCCCGCAGCCTGGTGACCGCCCGACCGCCTCCCGGCTGCTCGTCGTGGCGGCAGCGCGGCAGCGGGCACTTGAGACAGGAGGGGGAGAGGGCGCAGCCCTCGTCGCAGTAGTTGAAATAGTCGGGGAGAGGATCGGCAACGGGCTGGCGGTCCCTCATGACGGCACCTGTCCCGCACGCCCGCGTGCCGAGCGCGGCGTGTACTGGGCCGCCGCGACCAGCAGGGCGAGGCTGCTGAGGAAGTCGTCGTGGCCGACGGCGGGGTCAACGTAGAAGCTCATCGTCTGGTTGGGCCGGAACGTGCTCCGGGCCTTCTCCATCTGAAACCAGAACTCGCGGTACTCCTCCGATGCGTCCGCGGCGTACATCTTGGTTCCTCCGGAGTTCACCGCAGCCAGGAGATCGAACCCCAGCCTGGACTTGGACTGCTGGGTGAAGACGAAGGGCGTGGCCACGGATCTGCCGAGAGCGCCGCTGAGGAAGCTCGCCACCCCCGCCCCCACGCCGGTGGCGTCCACCACCGCCCGCCTCACCCGCCACACGTTCTTCAGGATGTCCACCAGCCGCGGGTAGAGTGCGGTGTGGGGTGTGCCCGTCCACCGGTAGTGCTCCACGATGTTCAGCCGGGGCAGCGGCGCGCCCCCGGCGCGGTCGAGGACTTCCAGCTCGCCGATGGTGACCACGGTTGAGTCCTGCTTCGGCTTGAGGGCCCGCAGCGCGGCGTCCTCCCCTTCCTCCGCCTCGCCGGCTAGGTCCACCCCGGCCACGTAGACCTTGCCGCTCTCCGGGTGACGGCGCCGGCTGTGCGTCCCCTGAAGCTGCGCCATCTGACCGGGGCTGAACAGACCGCCCCCGCCGCGGACCGGCTTCAGGCAGTACTGGGTCTGGAACAGGGGGTGGCTCTCGCCCAGCCGCTCGCGCTCGCCCTCGACGTAGCGGCGGTAGTCCGGGTTGTGCCCCGCCACCTCCTGCCAGTCGTAGCGGAAGTGCCGCCGGACGCCGTCCTTCCGCTCGATCTCGAGGTTGAGCCGCTTCACCTCCTCCAGCAGGGTGGAGTCGTCCCAGGTCGTGCCGTAGTGGACTGTGGTCACGTTGGTCGCCGCCCCCATCGGCCGAAACTCCTTCGCGTACTTCTCCCGGGACACGTCCTGCGACTCGTCCACCTCGAGCAGGATGTGCGCCGTGTTCCCCACGACGTTGGCCGACTCGTCGGCGGAGAGAAAGACCTGCCTGGCGTTGCCCAGCCTCAGGATGTAGTTCATCTCGGTGCGCCAGATGCCCGCGTAGCCCCAGTCGTTGAGCCTCTCCTTGAGGCGCATCATCGAGATCACAGTCTGCGGCTTGAACGTGGGCGAGCACTTGACCGCGTTGCCCCCTTTGGCGACGAACAGGGTGAGCAGCAGCACCTCGAGCTGGGCCGA
>CAZNMB010000266.1:0-3527 GCA_964574095.1 uncultured Dehalococcoidia bacterium | reverse complement strand
TAAACGGCAGCAACGGCTTGATACGAAAGAGCTTCGAAATGCGCAACGTTTCATAGTGTGCCGAGAAGCAATGGTCGGCAATACAAAATCCATTGCATGCTGTAAATAAGATGGTGGAACCGACCCACCGAGGTCACTTTGCAGGAGGGGGCTTCAAACCACCCAAAGGTGCTGGGGTAAAGAGCCTAGGTATTGAGCGTTTGGGAAAAGGTCACGCCATGAGCGTGATCAGGTATGGGCACAGGAGCTGAATATCAGTGAAACATTGATGAGGAGCCGAGAAGTTGCCACATCCAGTCAAAAGCCACGGAGTATGAAACGGGGTTATAAGTATAGCAGTTACCTGTCTACTGGCTATACGGCTGGCGTCTTACAAATGGCAGGAACTGTGTTCGGGCTTATTTACGGAACTCGGGAACCGGCATAGCAATGCAAAGGGAAAGGCACAATGGAAACAACCTAGAGGCGGAAAACCAATGAGTTATGCCGGGGCGGACTGATCCGTAGTAGCATTGATCCGACTGTAATGGAAGGGGAGCAAAGGGATCAGGTTATACAGTCAAATAACGTTTATCAACTCAATTTTTTATTGAGGATGAATTTATGGAGTGAGACAAAATCGGTACCGGTAAGCAAAGACCAGATATGGTCTGCTTACAAGAAAGAGAAAGCCAACAAAGGAAGTGCAGGGGTAGACTTAGTAAGCATGGAGGAATTCGATGCAAACCGAGGTAAACATCTCTACAAACTTTGGAATCGAATGGCATCAGGAAGTTATTTTCCGCCACCTGTAAAGGAAGTGAAAATACAGAAAGATGATGGTAAAATCAGGAAATTGGGCATCCCGACTATTGCAGACAGGATAGCCCAGACGGTGATCAAAGATTACCTTGAACCACGGTTTGAGAAGATATTCAGTCCAAGTTCATATGGTTACCGGCCGAACAAAGATGCCCACCAGGCATTGGCGTTTGTACGGGAAAATTGTAGAAAGAACGACTGGGAAATCGACCTGGACATCAAAGGTTTCTTTGATAACCTTGACCAACAGAAACTGATGCTAGCCGTGGAAAAGCATGTGCCAGAGAAATGGGTACGCATGTATATTCAGCGGTGGCTTACAATGCCAGTATTGCTTAAGTCAGGAGAATTCTTTTCAACCGCGCACATCCAAGTCTAAGAAAGATGGCAAATTATTTCTCGGATATGACTGAGCCATTAGTATCCGGTCGAAGAAGCGTATAATCGCAAAAATGAGGGAATTCAACATTGCCTACTTAACGCACAAGTCCATAGTTGGGGTAGCCCAATATCTTAACCCCTATATTAGGGGATGGATAAATTACTATGGAAAGTTCAGGAAGTACGAAATGAATTCAATCTTTCAGTTGTTACGACGACGTTTAGTATTCTGGGCAAGAAAACGGTACAAACGCTATAAGTACAATATAAACAAGGCATATCTTTGGTTAGATAGAGTGAGGAAACAATTTCCAACACTCTTCTATCATTGGCAAATTGGTTTATCTACTTAAATCGTTTAGATTTGTATAACAAGAGCCGGATGAGCCGAGAGGTTCAAGTCCGGTTCTGAGAGAGATTTGGGGTGAAATTCCCCTTATCTACTCGACCCGGCAAAACGTTGTGGGTAATGCTGATTCACACTATCATAATTAAATGAAATGATATGGAAATAGACTTTTTTCAAAAAGAACTTTTAACACAGATAGAAAAACAAGGAGTTGACTTTATCTATTTTGTTGACATATCCCATTTGACTGATAAGCAAAATAAAGAATAGCGACTTAAAGGTCGAAGGGTTGGCGTAAGTGCCAAAATATTTATTTTTGCGGTAAAAAAGACGCAGTGTTACTAGAGAATAATTTTACAACAGATTTCAAAGACCATATCAAATTTAGTTACAGTTTTTTTGACCGCATTATTGTTCGAGGTTATATTCTTGGGATGTTTCGTCCTGTTAATGTAATTGCCTTACTACGTAATCTAGGCTTTGCAAAACACACCAATGGGATATTTAAACTTTTATCAGACCAATTAAATAGCCATATTAAGAAATTAGCAGCCAAATATGAAGTTCCTATTCTTTGGCGAGAAAGCCATGGTGGCAAACAAATGGAAATGCAGTCCTTTGTAGAGGAGAATTATTTTGATCTAAAAAAAACAGGTGTTATATGCATTGTCAAATCATTAGAGTTTATGAGTTGTTATTGGAATAAACAAGTCACCACAAAAAAAGGATCACTATTTATAAAGATGTTCTGGTTAAAAAAACAAGTAACACAACATTACATCTATATTAAAGATCAGGTATTAGGATTCTGTTGTTTGAAGATATCATCTGGACTACCCTTTCATTGTCAGTTTTATTGTAATGGTCATTGGTATTTGCGTCGTCAGTTGGATAAGAAAAAGATTGGTTACAAGATACAAGAGAATGCTTTCCTGAGGATAGATGATGAAGCATTTGTTCAAAAATTGGTGAATGATTTTAAAGGCAGTATTATTGATGCGCGTATTAAGCATTGGATGAACAAATGGTTTCGTTTTGACAAGGGAGAGCGTTCTACATGTTCTTCATTGCTAACCCACAATTGGTATACCAGCCAAAGTGAAGTTTGCAGTAATGTAATCTTTAAAAACAAAGGATATTTCAATCGGGTTTACGATAAGATATTAGAAAAACATCATCACTTAGCAATGCCCGATAGTTTAAGTAAATTATTTGATTTAAAAACAGAAAGAAAACAAAGTAAAAGCACAAATAAAGTCTATCATCAAAAAGCCTGTGCCAAACACTGGATACAGGGAAATTCCATCAAGATGTACAATAAAGGCGGTTATTTGCTCCGGGTCGAGACCACTATCAATAACCCCAGATTGCCTGGGGCTAAATTAAAAAAGCCAATCTTTGAAATAAAGGGCTACTACTGGTACGGATTCGGGTGCAATAACCGCTTCTTTAACGCTATTGCAAAAATAGATGCAACTTTTTTAATTGGGGATTATGAAAATAAGTTTACCAATGCGGTATACACAAAAAAAGGGAAACGGGTTGCAGCACCTGACCTAAGAAATCCAAAGCAAGTTGCAGTTTTAGCTATCTTATCAAACCCTCGTTTTACAACGGAATGGTTTCGTACAAAAGAGTTAATGCGTTATCTATCAGGATATTTTTCTAAAACTGCAGAAATACGCTATCAAATGGAAAAATTAATTGTAAGAGGACTCATTGATAAGCGTCAAGGTGCTAATTATTACAGAGTTACAAAGAAAGGTTATACATGGATAAATATTGCTTATTCTCATAACAGGTATTTTATAACACCTTTATTATCAATCGATTTACGAAAGAGAATAAAAGAAGTTGATGATAGTCTTGATATTTTTGAAAAAACTCAGAAACAACTAAAAGATGGATTAAATACTATATATCAAGAACTTAACATAGCAGCATAAAAAACAAAAACGAGAATTTTTTTCTTTTTTTTGATATATTAAAAAGGATA
>CAZNMB010000265.1:0-3539 GCA_964574095.1 uncultured Dehalococcoidia bacterium | reverse complement strand
CCGCGACTCGAAGGTGTTCATCAAGCCCAACCTGTGCATGTGGCGCGACACGGACTTCCCCAAGTACGGCGTGCTGACGACGGCGAGGCTGATCGAGGACATGGTGCTCCTGCTGAAGGAACGGGGAGTCACGGACATCACCATTCTGGAGGGGGTCGTCGAGATCGAGAAGCGGTCCGAGTCCACTCTGGACCTGGTGGCCAGGGGCATGGGACTCGATATTCTGGCGAAACGCCACGGCGTGAAGACGCTCGATGTGCTGAAAGGGTCCTTCGCGAAGGCAACGGCAGGCGGTGTCACGCTGTCCGTGAATCGCGACGTGCTCGACGCCGACTTCCTGATCAACATGCCGGTGCTGAAGACCCATTCACAGACCGTGCTGTCGCTGGGCATCAAGAACCTCAAGGGCATGGTGGGCATTCCGTCCCGGAAGAGGTGTCACAGCACGGACCCGGAAAAGGACCTGAACTACCACCTTGCGAAGCTGCCGGAAGTCTTCCGCCCGTCACTCACGGTGATTGACGGCATCTACTCGCTGGAGAGGGGCCCCCTGATAACGGGCAGGGCTTATCGATCGGATATCATCATCGCCTCCGGGGACGTGGTGTCCGCCGACAAGGTAGGGGCGGTGGTGCTCGGGATTGACCCGCAGAGCGTGCCTCATGTCGCGCTGGCGGCCGGGAACGGGGGGCGGCCCCGGGACCTCAGCGACGTTGACGTGAAGGGCGAAGTTGACATAAAGACGGCCCTGAAGCCGCACGAGTGGGAGTTCGAGCAGAACGAGAAGGGCGATCTGCCGCTGTTCTTCGAGCGGGCCGGCATCAGGGGCATCACCTACCCGCAGGCCGACACGACGATGTGCACCTACTGCGCGGACTTCATCTACTACGTGATCTGGGGCATCCTGAACGCGAAGAACAGAGACAAGCCCTTCGACGACATCGAGATACTGCACGGCAAGGCACTGCCGCCTTCGGAGGGCCACAGGCACACGCTTCTGGTGGGCGAGTGCCAGGTGAAGAGGAATGGCGACAACCCCAGGGTGAAGCATTGCGTGAAGATCAGAGGATGCCCGCCGAGCCGGACGGACCTCGTCGCGGCCTACTCGGAGCTGGGGATAGCCCTGCCGGACGACTTTCTTGAGTGGATGAAAAGAAGCTCGGAGACCTACATGAAGAGGTATGCGGGCCGGCCCGAGTTCGACGAGGCGTTCTACAGGGTCCGGTAGCCGGGAGCGCATCCTCCGAATCCGCCGCCGGCACGAGCCACAACCTCACGCTGTTTACCTGTTGTGGGTCGTGTGCTAGTATGAGCAGCGGACTACGGCGAGAAGGAGTTCAGATACGATGTCTCTGTTCTGGGACTTCTACTTCGGGCCGGGATCGCCGTGGGACCGGCAGAGAGACGGCGGGGGCCATGACAATGCGACCCCGGCGAGCGACGAAGCCAGGCGTATTGCGAAGTCGGTTGAGGAGCTGCGGAAAGCAACCGACGAGAAGATCGACAGGCTCGCCCTGATCTGCAGGGCCATGTGGGAGCTGCTTCGCGACAGCGGCAGCCTCTCCGAAGAGGCGCTGCTGGAGAAGGTCAAAGAGGTCGATCTGCGTGACGGGGCGCTTGATGGCAGGGTGAGGACGCCTCCCCAGAAATGCTCGCAGTGCGGCCGGACGGTGTCCCGGAGACACAGGCGCTGCATATACTGCGGGGCGGAAGGGCTCATGGACACGGCGTTCGATGCCCTGTGACCGGCCGCCAATCCGGGAGAGGATCTCCCCCGCTGCGGGTACATAGGTGGCCCGCGGCTGCTTCCGTTTGATGATCAGTCGAGAGAATGAGTCAATCGGGCCGGCGTCGAAGTTGGCCCGGTTTCTTGCGCGCAACAAGGCCTTCGTCGTCGTCTGGCTGGCGCTGTTCATCGCCATCGCCGGCGTGGCCATGGTCAGCCCTCTCCTCCCCGTCTTTGCCCAGGACATGGGTGCCAGCGGGATCTGGCTCGGCCTGGCCTTCAGTGGTTTCGCCCTGTCGCAGATCCCGCTCATGCTCTACGTGGGCCGGCTCTCCGACAGGTACGGCAAGCGCCTGTTCCTCTGGCTGGGACTCCTGATCTACGCGATCGCCGCCGCCGGCTACTTCTGGTCGCCCGGATACCAGCACCTCGTGATCTTCCGCGTCGTCAGCGGCGTCGGGGCGGCCCTGGTAATACCCACGGCCTACGCCTACATCGGCGAGCTCGCGCCTCCCGGTCGCGAGGGGAGGTACATGGGGCTGTTCAACATCGCCCTGATCGCCGGCTTCGGGATCGGGCCGATGGCGGGCGGCGTTATTCACGATAGCTTCGGCATGGACGCCACGTTCATCAGCATGGGCGTACTGAGCGTCGTCGGCTTCCTTGTCGCGTTCTTCTTCCTGCCCGGCCGGGAGAGGGCCCCGGTGGGAGGAGGGTCGCGAGAGCCATCCACGTCGTTCGTTGGAATGCTTGGTGACAACACGATGCGGGGGATCATAACCTTCCAGCTCGTGTTCGGCCTGAGCTACGGCGCCGTGCTTGCCTTCCTGGGCATCTACATGACCTCCGTGCTGAATACGAGTCTTGCCATGGTGGGGGTTGCGATGTCCTTGCGGGCCCTGCAGAACGGAGTGCTCGCCTATCCCTTTGGCTCGCTGGCGGACAGAAAGAACCGCGTGGTCCTGGCGACCATCGGACTCACCGTCATGGCCGCCGGGACTCTCTCCATCTCCTGGGTCGGCAGTGTGGCGCTGCTGCTGGGCGTCTTCGTGATCATGGGAACCTTCGAGAGCATGGCGGTGCCTTCGATCAACGCGATCACCGTGGACAGGGGCCGGGTTCTGGGCATGGGGTCGGTCATGGGTGCGTTCAACACGGCCATGTCGTTGGGCCTCGTCATCGGCTCGCTGGCCGGGGGTGCTATAGAGGGCTCCTTCGGCGTAGAGTGGGTGTTCCGCTACGCCGCCGGGCTTGCTGTCGTTGGCATCGCCGGGTTCAACGTGTTCATGCGCAGGGGCGCCGTGGCGCCCCGCAGCGACGCCTCGAAGCCTGTGTGAGAATGGGAGGAAGGTGGAGGGAAGCACTACTGGGCGCCGTGTTTGCCGGACACCCGGCTACCTCTTTGCGGAACGTGGACGGCGCACGGCCATTGTCCCGCATTTGTGCACTCGTTGTATAATAGCAGTACTGCAGTACCAAAGTACTACTGCGCATTGTGCAGGGGGAACGGCGGACTGCGTCCGACACGGAAAGGGCCACGACACATGGTAGACTGGGCCACCACACAGAAGAACAGAGATCTGGGGACGGAGCTGGTAAAGGGCTCGTTCATCAGCGCCGAGAACTTCGCGGCCGCTGAGGAAATCGCTGCCCGTACCAAGAGAGACCTCAGCGATGTGCTGGTGGAGCAGGGTTTCGTCGATGTCGAGACGCTGGGCGCGGTCTTCGGCGCCAAGTATGGCGTCCGTGTGGTGGACCTGAGGACCGTCGTGATCAAGCCTGAGGCCACAGCCCTGGTGTCCGAGCAGCAGGC
>CAZNMB010000264.1:0-3548 GCA_964574095.1 uncultured Dehalococcoidia bacterium | reverse complement strand
GCAGGGTCTCCCCGAGGGGGCGCCGCGAGGTCATCATCATCGGCCATATGTCCAGCGGGTTGCCCGCCCTGGACCAGGGAGGCGACATGCCGTCCAGCCTCCGCCTGACCCCGGGCGAGAACTCCGCGACCTCCAGCCCGTATTCCACGCAGGAGTCCATGCTGATCACACCCACCGACCCCATTGCGGTGATCACACCCACGCGCCTGCCTGCCATCAGGGGCAGGGAGGTGAACGCCTGGACGAGGTCCCCCAGCTCGTTGAGGTCCTTCGCGCGAATCACTCCGCACTGCCGGAAGACGGCGTCCCAGACCTCGTCCCTGCCGACCAGGGAACCCGTGTGGGACCGCGCGGCTCCGGCCGCCCGGCCGGCCCTCCCCGTCTTGAGGGCAAGCACGGGCTTCTCTAGCGCGACACGCCCCGCGACCTCCCTGAACCTGCGGCCGTCCCTCACCCCCTCCACGTGCAGCACTATGACCTTCACGTCCGGGTCCTGCGCGAAGTACTCGAGGCCGTCGGTCACGTCAACGTCGCAGGCGTTGCCCACGTCGAGCCCTTTGCCGAGAAGCCTCAGTCTCCCGAGCGAGCCGAAGAACAGGCCCGACTGGCAGACGAGGCCGACCGGCAGTCGCCGGATGTCGGTGTGCCTGACATGCGAGGTGCTGAAGTCGCGAAACGCGTTGGCCGAGCCGAGAGTGTTGGGCCCGAGTATCCTCACGCCGCCCTTGCCGGCGGCCTCCGCCAGCTCCCGCTGCAGCCTCCCGCCCTCATCGTCGGCGGCGTCGGCGAAGCCCCCGCCGATCACGATGGCGGCCCGAATCCCCTTCCCCGCGCACTGCCGCACTACCTCGAGGACGCGCTCGCGGGCGGTGACTATGACGGCGAGGTCAACACGGCCGGGTATGTCCGTCACCGAGGGATAGCACCTGAGGCCAAGGACCTCCGGGTACTTCGGGTTGACGGGATAGACCTGTCCCCGGTAGCCCATGCGGGTGAGGTTGTCCACGACGTTGAAGGCCTGGTCGCCGGTGACGGGGCCGGCCCCGACAACGGCTACAGATTCGGGCTCGAGGAAGGGCCTGATCTGGGCGACTGAGCTCATTGACTCGATGAACACGCTTTGCGGTCGGCTCGAGAAACCCGGCGCGGCGAAATCACTTCCCGCGAAAGACGGGAGGCCTCTTCTCGTTGAACGCCCTGACGGCTTCCCCGTAGTCCTCGGTCCGGATGAGAATCGACTGGACGTCCGCGACCTCCTCCAGGCCGGCCCTGACGTCCCGCTGCTGGAAGCTCCTGTTGATGAGCTGCTTGCCGATCCCCAGCGCCAGAGGGGCCTTCTGCGCGAACCTGACGGCGATCTTGCGCACCTCTTCCTCGAATGCCTCGCGGGGGAAGACCGCGTTCACCAGCCCCAGCTCCTCCGCCCTCCGGGCGCTCATCCTGTCGCCGCTCAGGATGAACTCCTTGGCCCTCGCCAGGCCGATCAGCCACGGCAGACGGACCGTGCCCCCGGAGTCGGGCAGGATGCCGAAGTCGATCTCCGGCAGCGAGAAGTGGGCGTCGTCCACAGAATACCTCAAATCGCAGCAGAGGGCCAGTTCCAGGCCCCCGCCGAGAGCCGGACCGTTCAGCGCGGCGATGGTCAGCTTCTGGATGTCCTCGAACTCGCCGAAGACCCTGTTCCAGTACCTCCGCTGCCGCCAGCGGAACGTCTCAGGCGTCATCGAAGCCACGATCCCCAGGTCCGCGCCGGCGGAGAAGTACCTGCCCTCTCCTCTCAGCATGACCACCCGCACGTCGTCGTCCGCCATGATGTCCTCGAGGAGGGCCCACAGCTCGTCCAGCATCTCGAAGGTGATCGCGTTCAGCTTGGCCGGGCGGTTGAGCGTTATAGCGCCCACGCCATCCGACTTCTCATAGACGATGTTTCGCGGATCCATTGCTCAGCCTCCATGCAGCTTCCCCAGACCCACCCCGACTAGAACGTCTCCCTTTCCCTGTCCACGAACTCCGGGAAGAACATGTAGTGCTCCTCGGGGTTGGCCTTCTTGAGCCCCGCGTAGGTGGCCTTGGCCATGGTGATGCCCCCCTTCTTGCGATAGAGGGCCACGAGCTGCTCCGCTTCCACGGCCTCCAGGCTCCTGTCCAGGTCCTCGCCGGTCAACCCCAGCCTCTCCATCAGCTCCTCGCGCTCCATGTAGAGGGCGGGATGCTGGCAGTAGAAGTCCGCCAGGGCCTCCAGTATCCTCTCCTTGGCCGGGGCGCCCGCGGTGCTGCTCCGTGGTGTGACCGGCTTCCTGCCCGCGCTGCGCAGGGCCATGTAGTCCTTCAGCCAGAGCCTCCACACGAGATGCTGCATGAGCTCGTTGGCCCCGGCGCCGATCTCGATGAGCTTGGAGTCTCTGAGCAGCCTTTCGACGGGGTAGTTCCGCATGTACCCGTCGCCTCCGTGACACTGGACGGCGTCCAACGTGGTCTTCACCAGGGACTGTGTCGCGAAGACCTTGGCGATGGTCGAGCCCAGGGGTACATCGATGCCCAGGTCCATCTTGTGGGCCGAGTAGTAGACCAGCAGGCTGATCAGGTTCGTCCTGGTCACCATGTCCCCGCACATGGTCTGGATGCCGGGTATGTCGGCGAGGGTCTGGTTGAAGGCCACGCGCCGGGTCACGTAGTCCGCGGTGGCCGCCAGGGCCGACCGGGATGTCCCCACAGCGCCGGCCGCGACTCCGAGCCTTTCGATGTTCAGGGCGTCGGTGAGGACTCTCCAGCCATCGCCTTCCTCGAGGATGCGGTTCTCTCTGGGGACACGCACCTCGTCGAAGTCCAGGACAGCGTGTCTGGACCCGAAACGCCCCATGGGGTCGTGTATGGCCTCGACGGAGAACCCCGGAGTCCCCTTCTCCACCACGAAGGCGCTCAAGTGCCGGTGGTTCTTGCGGTCATCGGGACCATCGCTGGTCCGGCAGTAGACCACGTACAGGTTGGCGATACCGCCCAGGGTGATGAACCGCTTCTTGCCGTTGATGACGTACTCATCGCCCTGACGCACCGCCGTCGTCTGGATGCTGGCCGCGTCGGAGCCCATGAAGGGCTCGGTGATGACGATGGCGGCGAAGAGCTCGCCGGTGGCCAGTTTCGGCAGCCATCTTCTCTTCTGCTCCTCGGTGCCGAACCTGACGATGGGCGAGTAGCCGTAGATGGTCGTCTCATAGAAGTCCACCGCGACGGGCGCTCCCCGGGCGATCTCCTCGAGGACAATGCAGAACCCGGTGGTCCTGCCGATCCCCTTCCCCGTGCCTCCGTATTCCTCCGGGATGAAGGCCCCGTACCAGCCCTTCCGGCCCATCTCCTCGAACCAGTTCCAGGGGAACTTCTTCGTCCTTTCGATCTCAGCGATGTCCCGGCTGATCACGTTGTCCGAGAAATCGGCCACCTCGTCGGCCAGCTTCCTTTCCGCCTCACTCCACCACAGGTACTTCTCTGCTGTATACATGGCCACGCTCCTGAATGGTAATGCCGCTACGGAAACAAGCTTCTTGCCGTTC
>CAZNMB010000263.1:0-3573 GCA_964574095.1 uncultured Dehalococcoidia bacterium | reverse complement strand
TTTTCAAGGCAAGAATAACGCAGTATTTGGCGTTTTCTTGCAAAGACTAACTAAAATAAATATTATCTTTGCTTTCCTTTAACCCTGAATTTTTTTTAATGATTAATTTGATAGCATGCTAGTCTATTATAAAATTCGTAAATTTATTTGGGTTAAAAATCAGAGTTTAAATACTGAAAAAGAACCTTTTTCTGAAAAGTGAGCAAAAATACTAAGATATACCCATACGGGAAAAAGCAAGAACAGTTTGACAGGAGATACCTGGAGATGGCAAAAATTTGGGCGCAGAATTCATATTGCAAAAGAAGACAGGTTGGCGCTTTGATTGTAAAAGAAAAGATGATTATCTCGGATGGTTATAACGGAACTCCAGCCGGATTTGAAAATGTATGTGAAGATGAAAATAATAAAACAAAGCCTTATGTGCTTCATGCTGAGGCAAATGCTATTACAAAAGTGGCAAAATCGAATAACAGTAGCGAAGAGGCTACATTATATATAACAAGCTCTCCCTGTATGGAATGTGCTAAACTTATCATTCAGTCTGGTATTAAGAGAGTAGTTTATTCTGATAATTATCGTACCGAAGAGGGGGTAGAACTACTCAAAAGGGCTGGAATAGAAATAGTTTATTTAGAATTATAATCTTCTTGAATTATGAGACAAAAAAAACATGGAATAGCAATATATTTACCTATTATTATAACACTGGCAATTGTTACTGGCATTTTTATAGGAAGGTATTATAAGGGGCTGCAAACAGAAAACAGGTTTTATATCTACCCTCGTGTTGAGAAAATAGGCAGTATTTTAAATTATATTGAAAAGGAATATGTTGATCCTGTTTCAAAAGAGGAGCTTGTTGAGCAAGCAATTCCTGAAATTCTAAAGCATTTAGATCCTCATTCTCAATATATTCCAGCCAGTGAACTTCAACGTGTAAATGAACCGCTTGAGGGAAATTTCAGTGGCATAGGAATACAATTTAATATGTTAAATGATACATTGGTTGTAATAAGTACCATTGCAAACGGTCCTTCTGAGAAAGTCGGTGTGATGCCAGGTGACCGGATAATAATTGTTGATAACGACACGGTTGCCGGGGTTAGCATGCCTAGCGATAGTATTGTAAATAGACTACGAGGGCTTAAAGGGACAAATGTTACCGTATATATACATCGAAAAGATGTTGATGAACTTATTGTTTTCGAAATAACCCGTGATAATATTCCCCTCTATAGCATAGATGTAGCTTATATGATTTCTGAAGAAATGGGATATATAAAAATCAATAAATTTTCGAGAACTACATATGACGAATTTGTAGAAGCCTTCCAAGAGCTCAAAGCTCTTGGATTAAAAAAAGTAATAATTGACCTGCGAAATAATGGAGGAGGTTATATGGATGCAGCAGTAAATATTGCCGATCAGTTTTTGCCTGATAATGAATTAATTGTATATACAGAAGGAAATTCAAAAGGCAAGGAACAATACAGGTCAAACCCGGGAGGACTTGGGACTGAGACAGAAGTAGCCGTTTTAATTGATGAAGGTTCTGCTTCTGCAAGTGAAATACTTGCCGGGGCATTACAAGATAACGACCGGGGATTAATAATAGGAAGAAGGTCATTTGGAAAAGGACTTGTTCAGGAGCAACGTCAATTTTCCGATGGATCAGCTATTCGTCTTACCATCGCCAGGTATTATACCCCAACTGGAAGGTGCATTCAAAAGCCTTATGAAAATGGTTTGGAAGATTATTATAGTGATTTGAGCAACCGCTATCTCAATGGTGAATTTGAAAACCAAGACTCTATTCATTTCAGCGATTCATTGAAATATGTTACACCTAAGGGAAAAGTAGTGTATGGAGGTGGAGGGATCATGCCTGATATTTTTGTTCCGTACGATACAACGGGGGTAACCAATTACCTAATAGCCGTGCGAAATAAAGGTTTATTATATAGGTTTGCCTTAAAATATTCAGACAATAATAGGGAAGAACTTGAAAAACTAAAAACTCCCGATGAGTTTAAATCCTATCTTAGCAAGAAAAACATACTTAACAAATTCATTCTATATGCCGGTGATCAGGGAGTACCTGAAAATAAGAAAGAGATAGGTTTCTCGAAAAAAATATTGCAAACCCAATTATGTGCATATATTGCCCGAAATATAATTGATAATAAAGGATATTTTCCCATAATAAAGGATATTGATAATACATTGAAACGGGCCATAGATGAGATTTCAAATACCAACTAACAATAATATTTTAATTTATCTCAATTTCATCTCCCTGTTCAGGTATACAGATATCTTTAAAACCTGCCTTTTCTAAGGTTGTCTTATAATTTTGCTGGGTTTTATATTCACCGTGTACAATAAACGTTTTTTCTATAGCTGAAGTATTTTGGCAACCTAAAAAATTAATCATTTCATTATAATCACCATGACCACTAAATGAATCAATTCGGCGAATATCTGCCTGAACCTGATGAACATTTCCATGTATCGATATATGTTTATCACCCCTAAGGATACGTGCACCTAAAGTAGATGGGGCACAATATCCCACTGCCAGGATAGTGTTTCGCGGGTTTGAAATGCTATTGGCAAGATGATGTTTAACGCGCCCGGCTTCCATCATGCCAGAGGCGGATATGATTACGCATGGCTTTGAGATAAAATTCAATTTCTTAGAATCATCTGCACTACGTATATAAAACAATGTATTGAACCCGAATGGATCAGGATCGGTCTCCATAACTTCAAGAATATTTTTATTAAAACATTCTGCGTGCATTCGAAATACTTCGGTGGCATTTATGGCTAAAGGGCTATCAACATAAATGTCAACCTTGGGCAATTTACGTTCATTGTAAAAATTATTTAGTGAATAAACAATTTCCTGGGTGCGTCCTACGCTAAACGAGGGGATAATCAATTTACCGTTTTTCTCCACACAGGTTTCGTTTACAATAGTCAACAGTTGTTCTTCTGACATCAGGGTATCTTCATGCAGCCTGTCTCCATAAGTTGATTCTGTGATTAGAATATCAGCTTGAGGGAAAGCCTGTGGGGGTTTTAGAATTCTGTTCGTAGGTCTTCCAATATCACCCGTATAAGCGATATGTTTTGTTTTTCCGTTTTCTTTGATGTCAATGTTTGCGACCCCGCTTCCAAGCATATGGCCTGTATGCGTAAATTTAACTTTAATGTTATCGTCGTCAATTCGTAGTTTTCTGTCATAAGGGACCGAATAAAATAATGACATACAATTAATAGCATCTTCCTTGGTAAATAGTGGTTCAACAGGTTTCAACCCTTGTCGTTCCCTTTTTTTATTAAAAGTATATGTATCATGTTCCTGGATATGTCCTGCATCGGCCAACATAATTGCACAAAGGTCTCTTGTGGCAGGTGTACAAATAACAGATCCCTTAAAACCAAGTTTGTAAACATAAGGTATAAGTCCGGAGTGATCAATATGAGCATGTGTTAAAATGATATGGTCAATTTCAGAAGGATCAAAACCAAGGTTTTTATTCATATCCTCAGTTACCAGTCCTT
>CAZNMB010000262.1:0-3592 GCA_964574095.1 uncultured Dehalococcoidia bacterium | reverse complement strand
CGGAAGCATACCCTTTCCCCTCGCCAGTGTCTCACATCTTTCTGAACGAGCTCAGTCTGCTGCCGGCACGCCGCCCGATTCGGAGTCCGGCATCTGCCCGCTCCACTCCCCGCCGGACGGGGGCAACCTCACCAAACATCACGTTACTTGACAGAAGCTCCTATTGGTGATATTATTCTCCAGCGTCGATGCTAACGTGCGATGTTTAGCTGCGCGCCACGTTCGCTGGACACCGCTCGGGCGGCCTGAGTCAGCACCCACCGACAGGATGGTGGTTGGCCTGGGCCCACAAGAAAAGAAAGATCCGGTCCTGCGGGGGACCGAATCCTTCTTAACCAACCGCAAGGAGCCCTCCGGAAGGAGGGTTCCTTGTTTATCAAGGCAATCATATTCTGACCGCCCCCACCCCAGCCGGTCAAGCAACTTGTCCACGAAGTTATCAACATCCTGCCGGATCGTCCGTTGACTTTTCCACGTGAACTGTCCACAGGGAGTGGATTACACATCGCGGCGACCATTCTGCAGCTGCCTCGCGGATCGGACGGAAAGCGGCGATAGTATCGGTCTGTCGCCGGTCGCCGCTTGATTACTCTTGCCCGTTAGGGTATAATCTTACGTAAGATGATGATATTACTGTAGTATATACTCGCTGTTCGGGTTCGCTCTGGTAGGGGTGAGATTCCTCGACGCGATCGGTGGTGATGATGCGCGTTCCCGGTTGTGGAGAGTCCAGCTGAGGGGTGAAGAGCTGAGGCGGTTGTGGAGAGCGAGCACGCCCGCCGGATTCCGGCGGGACGTAGTGAAGACAATGAAATGGAAGGAAGGGAGGCAACACGATGACACAGATCAGACGTTTCTTGCCGCTGTCAAGGGTGGTGACTATCTTTGCCGTGGCGGCACTGGTACTGGGCATAGTGTTCGTCGTGCAGGGCACAACCAAGGCCGGCTGGATCACGGACCAGATGCGCCAGGAGGCTGTGCCGCTGTCCATCTTCGAGCCGGGCGCGCCAGCGGGCGACGTGGTGGATACCGCGGCGGAGGCGCAGAAGGCGGGCGATACCATCAAGGAGCATCGACAGGCCATCGCCGCGACATACGAAGACCTGCTGGCTCAGAGCGGGGGGAGATACGACCCGACGAACCCCAGCGACTTGAGCTACACGCAGGCCCTGAACATGGAGAACTACCTGTACATGGGGGTCTTCGCGCTGGGCTTCACCCAGGCGGTCACCGTCATCGGCGTGTTCATGATCTTCATGGGAATCGCCCTGGGCGCAGTTTCCATGGCCATGCGCAGGCAACGGCAGACGTTGGAGTGACGGGCATCCCGTCGCCCTTCCCTCCGCACCGCTCTCGACGCGGAGAGGCTGAGATGATCGGGCTGAGCCAGGCCTCTCCGCAGCTTGGAGTCATGGCGGGAGTGTGAGCCCCTCAGGGGGCGGCCTGCCCGGCTCGGGGCCCGATACTCGGAGCGCGGCCTAGCGCTTGCTCTGTCCGTAGCGGTCGTAGCTGACGATCTCTTCGAGGCTCTTCCGGGGCCTGGGGTTGGGCTCCTGGTTGGGGTATCCGACGGTAGTCATGGCCACGACGCGCAGGTTGTCGGGCACGCCCAGAGTCTCCTTCACCGGGCCCTCGTTGAACCCGCCTATCCAGCATGTCCCCAGACCGCGGTCGGTCGCCGCCAGTATCAGGTGCTCCATCGTGATGCCGATGTCCACCAGGTAGTTGGGGATGTCCCCTTTGGCCCCCGGCTTCTCGGAGTCGGCACAGGCGACGATGACGACGGGCGCTTTCGCGCACCAGGGCATCCCCTGGTCGGCGATCTCCTTCTTGACCTTCGCGTCGGTGACCACGATGAAGTGCCAGCACTGGGTGTTGGCCCACGAGGGGGCCAGCCTGGCTGCTTCCAGAATGTACTCGATGTCCTCTTCGGCGACGGGATCGGGCAGGTATTTCCTGATGCTTCTCCTTGCCCTGATCGCGTCCATCAGCTCCATGACCCGTCCCCCTTCAACAGCGTGTAGCTTCGTGAAGTATAGCAGGTTGCCTCGCGTGCATCCAGTCGGTTCCCCCGCCTACGCTCAGGCGCCCGGAGGACGGGGGGGCTGGGGACGCCGGCCCGATGCGTAGCTCCGGACCGCGTCGGCCATGGCGGGATCGACGAGGCTCTCGCGGTGAAGCTCCGCCTCAAGTTTGAGGCCCCGGGCAAGGGGCAGCGTCAGGCCGTCGCAGGCCGCGCGGCGGTCGTTGCGCAGGCTGGTCTGAGGGTACGAGGACATGGCGCCGGCGAGCTCGAGCGCGCGTTCCAGAGCATGCCCTTCGGGTACGACCTCCTGCACCAGACCCATGCGGAGGGCGTGATCGGCGCCGATCTGCGCGCCGGTCTCGATGAGGTAGAGGGCGTTGCCCAGGCCCACGATCCGGGGCAGGCGCTGTGTCCCCCCGTCGATCAGAGGCACGCCCCAGCGGCGGTTGAGGACGCCGAAGGTGGCGCTGCGAGCCGCGATGCGGAAGTCGCACCAGCAGGCCAACTCGAGGCCGCCCGCGAGGCAGTAGCCGTTTACGGCGGCGATCGTCGGCTTGGGAAGATCGGTGATGCGGCTGATGCCCATGGGCCCGCTTCCCTCAACGCCCGGGCGGGCGATCAGGCTGTCGAGCGCCTTCAGGTCGGCGCC
The DNA here is from genome assembly GCA_964574095.1 of uncultured Dehalococcoidia bacterium. Lineage (GTDB taxonomy): Bacteria > Chloroflexota > Dehalococcoidia > SZUA-161 > SZUA-161 > SZUA-161. The sequence continues at coordinate 917 of CAZNMB010000262.1, read as the reverse complement.
CGCGCAGAAGGCGGTGTCCCCCGTTCCCGTGATGATGAGGACATCGGCGCCGCCGTCCCGGCGGAAGGACTCGACGGCATCGTACAGGAGCGCGGCCGTCTCTCCGTCCACGGCGTTGCGGACCTCGGGCCTGTTGATCGTGACGACGCAGGAGCGCCCCCTGCGTTCGGTCAGGACTCTGGGCATGGCGGCACCTCCCCCGGACACATGTTGATGCCTTTTCCGAGCGGGGTCAAGCCGGGCGACCGGCCGCCGGCTCACGGGTGGAGGCAACGGAAAGGTGTTGACCTGTCAGGCTTCGACCGCGGGATGGTTGAGGTCTACTCGCCAGATGCAGGTGGCGGCATTGGCCCACAGGACGCTGTCTACCAGCTCGACTGCGACCGGCTGCTGGAATATGGTCTGGAATAGCTTCTGTCTGGCGTGTGTGCCGCAATGGCACCACACGGAACGGGCAGGGGCGGAGTCCATGCTGCGGACGATGGGGCACCAGCATTGTCCATTGCAGCGGACTTCATCCCAGACAATGTCGCCAACCCTTCGCACTCTCCTGAAGCCGGCGAACTGTTCCTCCAGGATTCTCAAGCACTCGTCTCCATGTGTCTCGGCGACGATCGGGAAGTGTTCCAGGACCATCTGACAACAGGTCCTGCCTGTCTCCTGCAAGCAGGCGTCCCTCAACCCCTCATCGAAGTCCCGCCTCATCACTTGCCCTATGATGCCCGCGGTCATTCGTTTGGCGTAGTACTCGATGACGTCCGGGTCGAAGTCCTGGTCGAGTATTGCCCTGAACGGTCTCGAGTGGAGGAGCCGTTTGAAGAAGTCATGCTCCGCCTCCTTATTCTCCCAGAACATGACACACACTCCCCTGCGAATTACGAAATGGAGGTCCGAAGACGAACATGCCGCGCAAATAC
>CAZNMB010000261.1:3159-3598 GCA_964574095.1 uncultured Dehalococcoidia bacterium | reverse complement strand
CGATTCTCTGCGGCGGCAGGACTATCCCAACTACGAGATACTGGTGCTGGATGACGCCTCGACCGACGCAACGCCGGAGATAGTGGCCCGCGCCGCGGCGGAGGACAGCCGGGTGAGGCTCCTTCGGGGCGAGCCTCTGCCCGACGGGTGGGCGGGCAAGCCGTTCGCCTGCCACCAGCTCGCGCAGCAGGCTCAGGGCTCGTGGCTGCTGTTCACCGATGCCGACACGGTGCATGCTCCCGCCGCGCTGCGACACGTCCTGTGCACCGCCATCGCATCGCGGGCCGTATTGATCTCCGGCTTCCCCCATCAGCGAGTCACATCCATCTGGCAGAAGATGGCCCTGCCGATTCTCTTCTATTTCATGCTCTTCTGCTGGATGCCTCTCTGGTGGCTGCAGCGCTCAGGAGTTGCCAGACCGTCCCTCGCCATCGGCCAG
>CAZNMB010000261.1:0-3149 GCA_964574095.1 uncultured Dehalococcoidia bacterium | reverse complement strand
TCAGCGCGGCCGCTGCCTTCGGTGGCCATAGGCCAGTTCATGTTCTTCTCCGCCCGGGAGTACCGGAGCGTGGGCGGGCATGAGGCTGTGAAGGGCTGCATCATAGAGGACGTCTGGGTGGCGAGAGAGATCGCACGGCACCATTACCGCCAGCTCACCCTCGACCTGTCGGACATCGTTTCATGTCAGATGTACCGTGGCTTCGGCTCGATGTGGGAGGGGATCGCCAGATGGCTGTACACGGTGGCGTCGCTGTCGGCTGTCGCCCTGGGCATCATAATGGTGGTGGCAGTGCTGCTGTTTCTGGCGCCGTTCCTGTATCTGGCCCATGCTCTGCTGGTGTCGAAGCCGGCACTCGGCTGGGAGCTGCTGGTCGCGACCCAGGTCTCCGTTCTGTTGCTGGGGCGGTTCCTGGTGGGACGGCGCTTCTCCCAGCCCAAGTCATCGGTGGTCCTTCATCCCATCGGCATCGGCCTGCTGCTGCTGGTCGGCCTCTACGCGGGCTACCAGTGCATCACCGGCGCCGGCGTGAGGTGGAAGGGACGGGTCTACGGAGCGTAGCGAGCCGTCCTACACCTGCTCGGGATCGGCAAGCCTGACCTGCCCGTAGAGCCCCAGGTGATCGTCCTTGACGATGGCCGCCCCCGCCAGGCCCGCGATACCCTGCGCGAACTGGAGTGCCTCCTGGATATCGCTCGCCGAGACGACCCGGTTGCCTATCGCGGTGGCCGCGGCGTCGGCCAGGGACGTCGAGGGGGCGAACGCGACGACGGCGTCGGCCTTGCCGAAGCTGAGGGAGTGCCCCACCGTGCCCGATGAGGTGCAGATGCCCAGCGGCGTCTCCTCCGGCCGGATGGCGAAGGCGACTTTCCCCGTGAGGCTCGACTTCCCGGCGAAGAGGCCGATGAGTCGCTCCCGGGTGGACTTCATGAAGATGTCCCCCCCGTTCTCCACGATGACCTCGTCCGAGAAGCGGAGGAGCTCCGTGCCCACGGCTTCCGCTATTGCGCCCGCCACCGCCGCCATGGGCCCGACGCCGGCGCGTTCGGCGGCTTCGGCCATCTCTCTGACCAGCGGCGGGGCGTCCCTTTCGACCTGCAGCGGCTCGAGGGATACCTGGAAGTGCGGATGCGAGATGATGTACGCCTCGAGCTCGGAGCGGAGCTTCCCGGTCGCCCGCAGGGCCTCGGCGGTCAGGTCTCGGCTTGCCCTGATCAGCAGGTCGGTCTCCTTGATCACGACGGAGAAGGCGACCAGGCCCTTGTCGCTGACCCAGTGTCTGTAGGTCCTGGGCTCGTACATGCCTAGAGACGGACTTCCATCGCCCTGACGGGACAGGCCTTGATGCACAGCTCGCAGGCGATGCACTTGGCCTCGATAAAGTCCACCCGCCTGGTTAAGGGGACCACCTTGAAAGCCCCAACGGGGCACATGGTGACGCAGGCGCCGCAGTGGGTGCACCGTTCTTCTCGACGCAGGACGTCACGGGCCAGCGGCTGCGCCTCCACCCCCGCGTCCACGAGGAACTTCATGGCGTCGTCGAAATTCCCCTTCTGCCCGCTAAGCTCCAGCACCAGCACGCCCTCCTCCTCCGGGGTGATGGAGGCTTTCAGGATGTTGAACTGGAGGTCATAGTCTTTGACCAGCCTGTAGACTATCGGCTTATCGACGAGTCGATGCGGGAAACGCAGGACGACCTTCCTTGCCTTCGCCACTTCTTATCTCCTTCCGCCTTCTTCCTCCAGAGGGCGCTCGTGCATGGGCTTGCAGACGAGGCCTGACTCCGTCCCGGGGAGGGGGGCCACCGGATCGGTGAGATAGAACGCGCCCTTCTGGATCCAGTCCTTGAGGATGCCGGCGATCTCCACGGCCCGGGAATAGCTGGAGAGCGATCCGGTCGGGACGTCTCTCCCCTGGACCTTGATCTTGCCGCTCTTGAGCTGGGCGTAGCTCACCTCTCCCAGTATGTCGGGGCTGCGCTGCGGGTATCCCTCGAAGTAGTCCACGATCGGCGCGAACAGCTCCGCGTCGGTGACCGCCGTGTAGGCCAGGATCTCCTCCGAAAGTATCGGTATGGGGACGCCTACGCCCACGGTGAGCGTGGCCCCGTAGCCGACGAAGCTGGTCCCCACCAGCCAGCGCGGGCTCATCCCCTTGAGGTCTCCGATCACGGCCAGGGTGCCCGCCGGGCGCTTGGGTGCCCCCTTCTCCGTCCTCGGCGCGCTCGGGTTGTGCTGAGTGCCCTGCCAGGACACGTAGCCCGTGCCTCCGCCGAGAAAGATCCTTGTGCCGATGCCGATGGTCTTGTAGCAGGGGTCGTTGAACAGGGGCGACATCTGCCCGGCCGTGGAGTAGTTGGCGTTGCCCAGGTTGGGCTTGAGCACGCCCATGTAGGTGTAGATCGTGCGGCTGCCCAGGTTGACCGCCACGTTGTAGTTCTGGTAGGCATTCCTCATGTTGAAGAGCACCGCCTCGTTCATGCTCTCCAGGTTGATCCAGGTCTCGAGCGTCCGCCGCGGGTAGCAGTCCGTGCCGTAGGCGCTGACCACGAGCTTGACGTCCTTGCCCGCGACCAGCTCCTCGATCACGTGGCCGCCGCCGTAGATGAAGTCACCGGGGTGGGTCCTGTTCCTCGGGTCGTCGTCGGGCATGGCGGTGGCTCCGAGGAAGAAGTCCACGGCAGCCACGCCGGTATAGGCGGGAACGCCGTTCAGGTACGCCGTGCCCCCGCCGATCTTGATGCGCGGTTTGGAATGGCCCACGTTGAAATAGGCGCCGGACGAACACATCGGCCCGAACGTGCCCGTGGTGACCACGTCAACCTCCCGGGCGGCCTTTGCCATGCCCTTCGTGTTGACGAGGTCGATGACCTCCTCGGCGGTGACCACCACGGCCTGTCCCTTCGCGATCTTCTCGTTGATTTCGGCGATTGTCTTCGTCATCGTGCGCTCCGCTAGCCGGTGTAATCCCGGTGAAGGGTGACAAACACATACCATATCCCCCGTTCCGGCAGCTTGTCAACCCCCGTTCGGGTGAGGGTCTGCGGCGCGAAGTGAGAAGGGGGGTATGCGAAGGGCTCCGTGAGGGGGCTAGTCGGGGTCGGGCGGGGCGGCCCGCTGCGCTTCGAACAGCGCTGCTGCGAGATCGGG
>CAZNMB010000260.1:0-3606 GCA_964574095.1 uncultured Dehalococcoidia bacterium | reverse complement strand
CCGAGATTCACGTAGTCTCCGTCCTGGAACTCCTTGGCCACGCGGAGGGCCATGATCTGCCTGTCCAGCCTTTCCTTTGCCTGCAGGTTGTCACTCACGGCGCAGCCCCCTCTCCGTGGCCTGTTTGATCGACTCCTGCACCAGGGCATTGGACCTCTCCCTGGACGCGAGCGCCTGCTGGTCAGTAATCTCGCCATCCCCGGAGGCGCTAGCCTTGGGACGGGCAACCACCCTGTCCACGTATATGCCGGGGGTGACGATGCACTCCGGGTCCAACTCCCCGAGCTCTACGATCTCGTCCACCTCGGCGATGGTGACCCTGGCGGCACCGGCCATCGTAGGATTGAAGGTACGTGAGGTACCCCTGTAGACCAGGTTGCCCCACCGGTCCCCTTTGTGGGCGTGGATGAGGGCGAAATCGGCCTTGATGGGAAGCTCGAGCAGGTACTCCCGGCCATCGATGACCTTCTTCTGCTTGCCTTCCTCCACCACGGTACCCACGCCGACAGGCGTGTAGAATCCTCCGAGCCCCGCCTTGGCGGCGCGCACCCTTTCCGCGAGGGTGCCCTGCGGGACCATCTCGATGTCCACCTTCCCCGCCCGTAGCAGCTTCTCGAAGTTGTTGACGTACATTGCGCTCACGGGGGCGGAGACGATAGCCTTCTTGATGCGCTCGTTTCTGACGAGGATATCCATGTCCTCGGGGAATGGAGCCCCCTGCAGCTTCCACACATCCGAACCGAATCCACTGGCGTTGGATACTGTGGTCAGGTTCTTGACCCCTTTGCGGTACAGGGCCTCCAGAAGAAGGCTCGGAATGCTCACCACGGTGCCGAAGCCGCCAACCATGATGACGGCGCCGTCTTCGATGTCGGCCACCGCTTCGTCGAAGCTATCCACGATCTTGTTTATCGGCATTTGGCATCACCTTGGATCAGGCTGCGCATTCGCGTCCCGAGTCCCTAGCGGTACGAGTAGTTGGGCGGCGCGGAGGCCTGCACGCGCTTGCGTATTGCCCGCTGCGTTTCGACCAGCGAATCCGGCTCCTCCTTACCTTGCTCCTCCCAGGGTTTGCCCAGGTCCATGTCCGTAGCGATGATCTTGTAGCAGTTGTACGCCTCGCTTGATCCGGCATGCGACCCGATGTGCCAGCATCCGCCGGTGGCGTAGAGATTCGATATCGGAGTCCTGTAGTTGGCCAACTCGGGCGTCGGCCTGTGCTCATTGACCTGGAACGGCACCCGGTCGATTCCCGCCATTGTCCCGTTGGGCGCCAAGTTCCGCATGCGCAGGTTATCGTAGGGGCTGTTGGTGTCGATCCCGATGATGTTGTCCCAGGTCATGTTGGGGGCGTACTGCTGCCAGATGTGCATCAGGTTCTCGGCGTACCGTTTCTTGATCTCCAGCCACTCCCTCTCGCTGTGCACGCGCGCCGGCGGCGACAGTTGCTCGTTCTGGACGACATGCTTGCCCGGGGGAGCGTAGGCCGGGTCAACCAGGCTGTGGCAGCCGACGGTAGGCGCATAGTCCTCCAGCGGTGGCCACTCCAGCAGCCTCTCATGGAGGCACTCTCTCGCGATATGAACGGGGTCCGGGTCAGGCTGCAGCCCGAGCCACTGGCACTCGTGGATGTCGGGGTTGAACGCCTCCGCCTTGTACTTGGGCGCCTCGTGGACGGCGAACGAGTACCACATCAGGCACCCGAATGATTTCTGGATGAGCTCGACTCGCCTCGCCAGCTTCGGCGGGATGTTCTCTCTCCCGATAATCTCGAAGCATAGCTGGGCGGGGGAGAGGCCGCAGACTGCCACGAGCTTCCTCGCCTTTACCTCGCTGCCGTCCTTGAGACGGATGCCCGTGGCGGTGCCGTTCTCTATGATCGCCTTCTCCACGTGGGTATGGGTGAAGAACCTGCAGCCCAGCTGCACCAGAAGCTGGTGCGCGGCGTGGGCTATCTGGTGGGTGCCGCCCCTGGCGAATCCTATCGTCGGCAGCGTGGCCGCCATGCCCATGGTCATCACGCCCTGGCCGGGATCGTTGACATCGATCACCGAGGAAACGCCGAACCGCAGAATACAGGACTGGAGCTCGGGGCTGTCAAACCACTCCTGCACGGTGCGCATCATGCTCCCCGCCATCATCATTCCGTCGGGGAGCAGGTCCGCCTCCATCACCAGCGGTGCGATGGCGATCTGCCTCTCCATGAACTCGGGCCGTGTCATCCACTCGGGGGGGTTGAATATCGAATCGGTTGACACTCTCTGGTACTCATCGCTCACCGCTATCTTCCAGAGTTTGAGCCACGTCTCGGCATCCTTCTCCGAGAAGCGGGCGATCTCCTTCGCGGAGCGCTCCTGAGTCGGGTCGTGCTTGTCACTGTAGATTGCGATGGCCGTATCCTTGTCTGCGAAGACGAAGCCGTCCGCAACCAGATGCTGGTCCCACCGCGCCCCGTAGTCCCAGAAATCGGGGAAATCGCGCCACACCGGAGCGTAGTAGAAGGGCAGGATTATGTTGGCGTGGTCGTTGCCTCGGAAGCCCGGCGCCGATAGCTCTTCCGTGCACAGGCAGCCGCCGATCTCGTGTCTCCTCTCGAAGATGCCGACGCTCATGCCGCCGTACTTCATCAGGTAGAGCGCGAGCTGCAGCCCCTTGGTACCTCCTCCGACGATAACGGCATCAAACACTTCATCAGCCATTTGGACCTCCTTACTAGCGTTCCCCTTCCCGAAGCGCGTGCAGCGGCTAGAACTTGATCACGCTCCGTATTACCTCTCCACGTTCAAGCGCCGCAAAGGCCTCGTTTATCTGACTCAGCGTGTACGTGTGGGAGATCAGCTTGTCGATCGGCAGCTTGCCCTTCATGTAGAGGTCTACGAACTTGGGAATATCGACGGTGGGCCTGATGTCGCCCTGGACCGTTCCAGTGATGGTCTTGCCGAGCAGGAACTCGAACGGAGCGGCGGTGATCATGGTTCCGAGGGGAGCCATGCCGACGACGATGAACTTGCCGCCGAAGCGGATCGCGGCGAAGGCCTGGGCCATGACGTTGACGTTGCCGATGCACTCCAGTGCATAGTCCGCTCCCCCGCCGGTCAGCTCCATTATCTTGCCGATGGGCTCCTGCCTCTTCGCGTTGATCGTGAAGTCCGCACCGAGCTTCTTGGCCATCTTGAGCTTGCTGCTCAGGGCATCGACGGCTATGATTGTCCCCGCTCCGGCCAGCTTGGCTCCCATGATCGCGCTCAGTCCCACACCGCCACAGCCGAAGACGGCGATGCTGTCACCCGGCCGCAGCCCAGTGGTGTTGATCGCGGCCCCGAGCCCTGTGCTGACGCCGCATCCGAGGAGACAGGCTACCTCGAGGGGCGCGTCGTTTCTGATCTTGACGCACGATCGCTCGTGCACCACCGCGTATTCGGCGAAACTGGACAGCCCGAAGAGGTGATGCAGGGGCTGGTCGCCCTTGTGCAGGCGCGTGTGTCCCCCGGGCAGGGTCGCCATCGACATGATCGGGAGATTCTCCAGACACTGTGTGGGGTGCCCTTCAGCGCAGAAGCGGCATTTCCCGCATGAGAATGACACCATCATCACGACGTGGTCGCC
>CAZNMB010000259.1:0-3614 GCA_964574095.1 uncultured Dehalococcoidia bacterium | reverse complement strand
CTCAGCGCACCAGCGACAGCAGCACGCCGCCCGCGACGGCGGCGCCGATGGCGCCGGCAACGTTCGGCCCCATGGCATGCATCAGCAGGAAGTTCCCGGGGTCTTCCTTGGACGCCATGTTCTGCACCACTCTAGCCGCCATGGGCACCGCGGACACGCCGGCAGCCCCGATCATCGGGTTGACCTTCCCTTTGGACAGGACGTACATGAGCTTCCCCAGCAGCACCCCGGCGCCGGTCGCCGTGGCAAAGGCCACGATCCCGAGGCCGAAAACGGCAATCGTATCCAGCGTGAAGAAGGAACCCGTGTACGCCGTTGCGCGTGCGGTCATCGTCGAGCCCACGGTGAGCCCGAGCATGATGGTGACGATGTTCATCAGCTCGTTCTGGGCCGCCCCCGCCAGTCTCGGCACGACCCCGCACTCCCTGATGAGGTTGCCGAACATGAACATCCCGATCAGCGGTGCCGCCCGGGGTATGAACAGGCCGCAGAGGAGTATGGACACGATGGGGAAGATGATCTTCGTTTGCCGCGAGACGGAGCGCTCGGCGTAGGGCATCCTCACCATTCGCTCCTTCTTTGTGGTCAAGAGCTTGATCACGGGCGGCTGGATAATCGGCACCAGCGCCATGTAGGAGTAGCAGGCGACAACCACCGCCGCGAAGATACCCGGAGCGGCACCGATCTGCTGCATCTTGGCCGCGACGTAGATTGTGGTCGGCCCCTCGGCGCCGCCGATGATCGCTACGGAAGCCGCCTCTTTCAGGCCGAAATCGAACCACGGCGTCAGGCCGAGAAGGAGGGTCCCAACGAGAGCGACGAATATCCCAAACTGCGCGGCGGCCCCGAGGAGAAAGGTGCTCGGCTTGGCCAGCAGCGGCTCGAAGTCCGTCAGCGCACCCAGGCCCAGGAATATGAGGAGCGGGATGATCCCGTTAAAGAGCGCGTACTTGAAGAAGTAGTAGAGGAAGCCGCCGGTCGCCTCTCCGGTTGCCGGGTTGATCGCCTCGCCCAGTGGCAGGTTCGCCAGGATGATGCCGGTACCTATCGGCACCAGCAGGAGCGGCTCCATGCGTTTGGCGATTCCCAGGTATATGAGGACAAGTCCGATCGCCAGCATCCCGAGGATTCGGGGGTCAGAGCCGAGATCACGGAAGCCCTCGAAGATGTTCTGGAAATCGCCCGCGTTCATACCTGACTTCCGAAACCCCTAGGTCCGCCGCCCGCTCGTTCTGTGCCGGCTGGACCAGCCGGCCGGCTGCCAGCAGCCTCCCTGTGGGAGCCGGTACGCCGTTCGCCAGTTCCGCTCTCGCTGCCGGTCTGCTGGCCGGGGCTCATCCCTCGACGGGTCCGGCCCGGCCCACGGCAGGCCATCCTCGCCGACTGCCCCGCGGTGGCAGCCCCCGTCCACCACGACAGTCACCGGGGAACGGGAGATGTCGCCGATTTGCAGTTGATAGGGGACATCGTTGATGGCGATTAGCGTCCCGATCTGCCGGCCGCGCCGCCTCATGTGGTGGGCCAGTGCCAGCCCGATCGCCGCCACCTCGCACGGTCCCTCGGGGTGCGCCCATCCCCGTGTCGCTTCACCACACGCCGGCGTCTCATCCGCCGGCTGCCCAGTCTCCGGATCAGCGTCCTCGGAGCGGAACAGCCGCTCCAGCCCCATCATGAGGAACATGATGAGGGTCAGGATCACGAAGACCGCACCCAGCCCGACGGCGCTGATGAAGAGACCTTCCGAAAGGGTGCTCATCGGCTACTTCGGTTCACAAGTGCGCTCAGCCGGTATGCGACTGCTCGCTCAGGGCGGCAAGGGCGGGAGCGGAAGCGTCCGTCTTCCTGCCTTGCGGGGCGAACGCCGGGCGCGCCCCACCATTCTAAAGCTGAGGCGGGCTTCTTGCAAGGAGCCACCGGCGGCCGGCGCCGACATGCGGGACGATCGCCGATCAGGCGACAGTGACCTCACGGTCAGGTCGGGTCTTGAATGGATGTGCTTTCGAAATAGTCGTCATCCAGGACTCGCCGGGCAACGCCCGACGCGACGGCGGCCCGGGCAACTGCGTGAGCGACCCCCAGGTGCATCTTCGAATCGAGGGGACTGGGCACAAGCTCGCCTTCGCTCGCGGCGCCGGCGATTGCCCCGGAGGCAGCCGTACACATCTCGTAGTTGATGGCGCTGGCCTTGGCATCGAGCGCCCCCCGCCAGATTCCGGGATAGCCGAGCAGGTTGTTGACCGACCTCCCGTCCGCGGCCAGAGCCGCCCCCGATGCCCGGGCAAGCTGCGGGGTTATCTCCGGATAGGGGTTGGACAGAGCGAGAATGATCTGGCCCTTGCGCACCGCGCTCGCGTCTATGAGGCCCTTCACCCCGGTAGTGGCGATCACGATCCGGCATGTTTCCATTATCTGGTCGAAAGTAGATGGAATGCCTCCGTGCTCGGCGTGCCGTCTCGAGCTGGCCTCGGTTCGCGCCGTGCCGAGCGCGGGATTCCCCGTGTACTGCAGCAGGATCTTGCCGATGGACAGGCCAGCGGCGCCGAGACCGATGAGGCCGATTTTCGCGTCCTTGAGGTCAACTTGGCAAAGCTTGCCGGCATTGATCAAGGCGGCCAGCGTGACGACGGCGGTGCCCTTCTGATCGTCGTGCATGACGGGAATAGGGAGGTCTCTCTCCAGCCGGTCCTCGACCTCGAAACACCGCGGGGATGCTATGTCTTCCAGTTGAATGCCGCCGAACGTAGGCGCGATGTGCTCGACGGTGGCGACGATTTCGTCCACGTCAGTGGTGTCCAGGAGGATCGGTATTCCGCTGATCCCCGCAAGCTGCCGGAGAAGCGCGCTCTTGCCTTCCATTACCGGCATTCCCGCTACCGGGCCGATGTTGCCCAGGCCCAGCACAGCGGTGCCGTCGGTGACTATGGCCACCGAATAGGGGATGGCGGTGTAGTCGTCCTTGAGGCTTGGCGTGGCCGCGATAAGCCGGCATACCTCGGCTACGCCGGGGGTGTATACCTTGTTCAGGTCGTCCAGCGAGCGTATGGGAACGGTGTTGACCATCCTTATCTTGCCGTTCTTGTGCAGCTCCAACACCGCATCCCTGACCTGCAGCACCGAGACGTCCCGGAGCTTCGCCACCTCGGCCACAACGCGCGCGAGGTGGTCTTCGCTGTCCACGAGAATGTCGATATCTCTGACGGTGTAGTGATGTCCCAGGTGTACTGTGGCCACATTCCCGATGTCCGCCCCGACACTTCCGATGCTCGTGGCCAGCTTCCCCAGCATGCCCGGGACGCTGACGTTCTTGCACCGCAGCGTCCTGACGATCTTGCGGTTGTTCTCCTCCATTGGTGACCTCCTTGCGTCATTCGGCTGCGATCGCCGGCGGGGTAGGCCTGACGGGCAGCGCGCCGGGCAGACAGGGGGACGGAGCGATGGTGGAAATACCGGAGCCAACCGAGGTGCCCCGTCCACGGGGTGGGAGGATCATTGTCTCACTCCCGCGGGGCCCTGCCCCCGGCAGCGAAAGGGGTAGCCTGCCCGCCGCCTTGTATCGTGGAGCGGGCCGTTCTCTGGCCGGACGGGGTACGGAACACATCTACGCAAGCCGCGCC
>CAZNMB010000258.1:0-3620 GCA_964574095.1 uncultured Dehalococcoidia bacterium | reverse complement strand
GAGTCCCACGTTGACAGGAGCATCGTCGAGCCGCAGGTGTTCGTCATGACGAACGTGCTGGGGACACAGGTCCTGCTGGACGCGGCGCTCAAGTATGACTTGAAGCTCTTCTTTCAGATCTCGACGGACGAGGTGTATGGAGCCCTCGACCTGGACTCGGAAGAGAGGTTTGCGGAAAGCTCGCCGCTTCGACCCAACTCCCCGTACTCCGCGAGCAAGACCGCCGCCGACCTGATGGTCAGGGCGTATCACAGGACCTACGGCCTGCCCGTGGTGATCTCGCGCTGCAGCAACAACTACGGACCGCGACAGCATCCCGAGAAGTTCCTGCCCACGGTCATCCTGAACGCCATGCACGACAGGCCCGTCCCCATCTACGGCGACGGGCTCTACGTGCGCGACTGGATCCACGTCCTCGACCACTGCCGGGCCATAGACGTGATCATCAGCAAGGGCAAGGTGGGAGAGGTCTATAACATCGGCACCGACAATGAGTGGGCCAACATAGACCTGGCGCGAAAGGTCCTGCAGATACTGGGGAAGCCCGAGAGCCTGCTGCAGTCCGTGACCGACCGTCCCGGCCACGACCGTCGCTACGCCCTGGACGGCGGCAGGCTCAAGCGCGATCTGGGATGGCAGCCGTCCGTCGCCTTTGACGATGGCCTTGCGGAGACGGTGCGCTGGTATTGCGACAGGGGCACGTGATTCCCTGGTCGTCGCCCACTCCCGCACGGCGTGAGGCGCGCGGAGGCGAGCCGGGACGACGGGCTAGGCGGGGCCGCGAGACTTCCTGAACCGCTCGGTCAGAAGCGGCACGACATCGAACAGGTCCCCCACGATGCCGTAGGTAGCCACCTCGAATATCGGTGCGTTCGGGTCTTCGTTGATGGCGACGATAACGTCGGCGGTCTGCATGCCCGCGAGGTGCTGCACCGCCCCGGAGATGCCGCAGGCGATGTAGAGCTTGGGGCACACCGTCTTCCCGGTCTGACCCACCTGATGAGAATAGGGGATCCAGCCGTCGTCCACCGGGGGGCGCGATGATCCTACCGCAGCACCCAGCGCATCGGCCAGCTCCGCGATGATCTGGAAGTTGTCCGGCTTCTCCAGCCCCCGCCCGCCGGAGACTATGATCTCCGCCTCGTCCAGCTTGACACGTTCCGACAGGTCCTCGACGAAGCTGATAAGCCTGGTCCTCGACGTTACGGACTCCTTGTCGAAGTCAACCTTCACCACTTCCCCCCGGCGTTGCGCGTCGGGCGCGCCCTTCTTGAAGACGTGGGGACGGACGGTGGCCATCTGAGGCCTCCGCGCCTGGCAGACGATAGTCGCCATCACGTTGCCGCCGAAGGTGGGTCGCGTCTGCAGCAGCAGCTTGCTGTCGGGGTCGATGTCGAGCCCGGTACAGTCGGCGGTCAGCCCTGTGTAGAGTATGGAGGCCACCCTCGGGATGAGCGACCGACCCATCGCGGTGGCCCCGGCGAGGAGTATCTCCGGCCTGTGCTCGCGGATGAGGCCCACCAGCGCCGCGGTGTAGTAGTCTTCCTGGTGATCCGCCAGGGCGGGGTCGTCAGCAAGGTACACCGCGTCGGCACCATAGGCGACGAGCCCGTCAGCGCCGTCGACGTTGTGGCCGATGCAGACGGCGCTCAGGTTCGTGCCCAGCTTGTCAGCCAGCTTGCGCCCCTCGGCCAGCAGCTCGTAGGCCACGGCCTTCAGCCTTCCGTCCCGCTGCTCCGCGAATACCCATACCCCGCTGTGGCCCTCGCTCACCTCCTGCTCAACCGCCTCGATGATGATGGCGTTGAAGAGGCAGGCCTCGGCGCACGCGCCGCAGAGGTTGCAGCCGTCTCCGATCTGCGGCTGGTCGTAGAGGAACTCAATAACGCCGAAGGGGCACGCGGGCTCGCACGAGCCGCACCCGGTGCACTTATCGAGGTCGATCGTTATTCCCATGCATCTTCCCTATTAGGGGCAACTGCGCGGCGGTCCCGCGACGAGCAAGGCAATCGCCCTGACATGCCCGCCCGGGCTGGCTCTCCTATAGTATCCCGCCCAGCCTCTCAACGAGCTGCTCCACCTGCTGCTCGACGCTGCCCTGAAGCATCTCGCTGGCGCGTGTTCTTCGGGGGAAGAACACCCTGACCACGCGCGTTGGAGAACCGGCGATTCCCGCCTTGTCCGTCTCGGCGCCGATGTCCGCGGCTGTCCAGACGGGAATGGCGGCCGTCCTGGCCTTCATCGAGCCCCGCAGCGAGGGCAGGCGGGGTACGTTTATCTCCTTGACCACGGTGATCACCGCGGGCAGGGCCGCCTCAATGACCTCGTAGCCTTCTTCCACCATGCGCTGCACCCGGATGACGCCCTCGGCGACCTCCTCGACCTTGCTCACGTAGGCCACAAACGGCAGGCCAAGCATCTCCGAGAGCTCCGGGCCCACCTGCCCGGTGTCCCCGTCCAGCGTCTGCCGCCCGCAGACGACGAGGTCGTACTCCGCTATGCGGTTGATCGCCCGCGAGAGAACATAGGAGGTAGCCCAGGTGTCGGAGCCGGCGAACGCGCGATCGCTGAGAAGGACGGCCTCGTCCGCGCCCAGCGAGATCGTCTCCCTCAGCGCAGCCTCCGCCTGGGGCGGTCCCATGCTGACGGCGGTCACCTTGCCTCCGTACCGCTCCCTCAGCCTGACGCCCTCCTCGAGGGCATAGGCGTCGAATGGGTTGATGATGCTCTCAACACCCTCGCGTACCAGGGTGTTGGTCTCGGGGTCTATCTTGATCTCGGTGGTGCCCGGCACCTGCTTCACGCAGACTACGATATTCATCGGCGTATTGCCTTACCTTGACGGACGGGAAGGGAGCAGGCAGCCCGTCCGCCCTCCTAGGCGCGGGCCTGTCTCTTGAGCAGCTCGAGGGCGACGACGTTTCGCAGGACCTGGTTGGTGCCCTCGTATATCTGGTTGATCTTGGCGTCGCGCATCATCTTCTCCACGGGGTAGTCGCGCATGTAGCCGGGCCCCCCGAAGACCTGCACAGCGTCGGTGGTGACCTTCATCGCCATGTCCGTGGCGAAGACCTTGGTCATGGCGCCTTCGAGCGTGAAGTCCTTGACGCCGCTGTCGATGGTTCTGGCGGTAGCGTAGACCAGGGCCCGCGCCGCCTCCAGCTCCATCGCCATGTTCGCCAGCATGTGCTGGACGGCCTGTATGGCGGAGATGGGGTGGCCGAACTGCTTGCGCTGCCGGGCGTAGTCCACCGCCGCCTCCAGGGCCCCCTGGGCGAGCCCCACGGCCAGCGCGCCGACACCGGGGCGCGATGAGTCAAGGGTCTTCATGGTGACGATGAACCCCAATCCCTCTCTGCCGATCAGGTTCTCCTTGGGGACGCGACAGTTGTGGAACACGAGCTCGCTGGTGGCCGAGGAACGAATGCCCATCTTCTTCTCCTTCTTGCCGAAGGTGAAGCCGGGTGAGCCTTTCTCTACAATGAAGGCGCTCGCGCCACGAACGCCCTTGGTCGGGTCCGTGAGCGCGATCACGGTGTAGACCTCGGCCTCGCCGCCGTTGGTGATGAACTGCGTGGTGCCGTTGAGCACGTCGGCGTCGCCGTCGCGGGCGGCTGTCG
>CAZNMB010000257.1:0-3626 GCA_964574095.1 uncultured Dehalococcoidia bacterium | reverse complement strand
AACTCATGGAATCCCAGAAGAGGCTGGCAACGATCAGTACCGGACCGAAGAACCAGCATAGGGCGAGCTGCCACGTGGAGTAGGACAACGCCGTGAATGCTATCGCCAGTGCCGTGACTATCAGCCCACACCCGGCCAGCGCCAGAGTTATGAACTCACTCCCTTTGAAGCCGTAGTTCGGTGCCTCCGCTTTCATCTTCATCACATCCCTCCCCTGCAGCGGCCATCTCCGGGCCATTGTACCACGCGCGAAGCATGAGTCGTCCCTCCGCCACTGCCGCCCGGTGGTTCAAGCTAGATCGTCCGGTTGAAATGGTCGCTTGCACCCCGCGATTTGGCAGCAGTCCGATTCGGACTTGTCCGTGTGAAAGGCGTGGGAACGTTCCTCGAGTCTCTCATTTCTCATAGACGGCCTGGTACTCGCCGACGGGGAGAAGCCCGATGCGCGGCTTCGTTGAGTAGATCTCCCGAAGCCCATGACGCTGTCTGAAGGACTCTACGCCTTCCAGCGTGGGGAAACCGTAGCGTCCGGCCAGCATTCTGCCCGGCCTCGATTCGCCCCATCCCGCTGCCCAACTGGCGTAGACGACATCCAGGTAGACGAAATGCCCCCTGGCCTTCATGACTCTGGCGATCTCGTCAAACGCACCCCGCCATTCGCGTATGTGGTGCATGACGCCGGATGACAGCACGATGTCGAAGCTGGCATCGTCGAACGGGAGCTTGGTCGCGTCCAGCACCACGAACCGCAAGTTCGGCGTGCCCGCTGTATCCTTCCGGGCGCGCTCGATCTGATCGGGGGCCACGTCCACCCCTGTCACATCCATTCGGTATTTCTCGGCCATGTGCTTGCAGAGTGCGCCGTTTCCGCAGCCGACCTCGAGGTACTTCTGGCTCTCACCCGGTTTCGCGTGACCCAGCAGTTGCTCGCATCTTCTCACCATCCGCTCGTTGTGAGTTCTGGTGTTCACGAACCATGTCTCGAACCTTCCCATCTTCACGGCATTCCCTCCAGCGACTGAGTGCTGAGATGTCTGGGCTTCGCTTCATGACCATCGGTGAGGCACTCTCCACGGTCAATGACGTGCTGCACGATGCTAAACCATCAGCGCTATGCGTGACAAGCCTGCGGTGTGCCGCCCTGGCCGCTTGAAACGTCATTGTTGGGATCCGTCCCGCTGCGACGTGTGCTCCGCGCGGCCCAGCACCACCGCCCTGCTGAAGCGCACCTTTGGTTTCTCCAGAACCACAAGTCCGGCCTGCGTGCCCTCCTCTACGGTGCGCTCGAACTCAAGCTGAGAGGTGTGTATCTTGGGCTCCGCCAGGAAGAACCGGCCGCCGGGGGAGAGAAGCGCGTACATCTCCCGCAGGAAGACCCCGATATCCGGCACCTCGTGGACCATCCAGAACGCCACCGCGAAATCAACCCGCGTCCGCACGCCGATCTGCCCGGGCTCGCAGCGGTGCAATGTGATCCTCTCCAGAAGGCCGGCCCTGGCTGCTCTCTCCCTCACTATCTCGAGCATCTCCGGCTGCAGGTCCACGGAGATCACCATGCCGTCCTCACCGACCAGACGAGCGAGCCCCAGGGAGGCGAAACCGCCGCCGCACCCCACATCCAGCACCGTCATTCCCGACCGGACATACGGCCCGAACAGCTTCCGAGGGTTGTGGACGAGCGGTCGCAGGACGTTGTCGAAGTGACGCACGCGCTGCCACGGGCACACACGGCCTTCCCCATGTACCTGAGTATCCTGCATCGTATCTGTATTCATCACACCTGCCTCCTATTATGTTTAGGTACTAAACTGTATCCGCAAAAAAAGGGGGCGCTACTTCGCCGCTTCCTCCTCGTACCTGTCCAGAATATCGTTGAGATCATTCATGACGGCAATGAACCTCTCAATCTGAGCCCCGAGCCGCTCTCCATAGTGGTCCCTGGCGATATCGAGCATCCGACTGTGGAACCTCTCATGGTTGTTCAATCCGGTCCAGCCGAGATCGGTGAGTTCCAGGAGCACCTCCTTGGCATTGCCCGGCGCCCGTGTCTTCCTCACCAGGCCCTTTCTCACCAGCTTGTTGACTGTCTGGGACACCGCTCCCTTTGTCACCTCCATATGCTCGGCGAGCTTCGTCACGTTCACTGCCGGAATGCTTCCGATCTCGCGTATCGTGTGGATCTCGGCTCTGTAAAGGGGCACGCCCGTGCCGAAGTCATGACTTGGTGAGTGCATGGCATCGAGCCGCGTGATGACGCGATCAAGGGCTTCAAGGAGCTTCTCGAATGCCAGGCTTGCCGGACTCATGAATATAGTATAGCAGCTAAACTATACTTTGTCAATCCCCAGTCGCGGACGCGAGGGAGTCCGTGTGCGTGGGCGAATCGCGGAAACAGGCCGGAGCCGCCGCAGGGTAGCTTCGCCCTCCCTATGCTACAGCTACCTGCTCACAGAGCCCGCCGTTGCTAGAAGGCCATTTCCGGCTGCCACACCTTCCACACTTTGCCCGCGAGGTCCGGCCCGGGCTTCAGGGTGGGCTTGCCGGGTTGCCAGCCGGATGGCGTGGCCTCGCCGGTCTGACGCACGTGCTGGAACGCCTTGACCTGACGGATCAACTCCGCCACGTTCCGGCCAACCGGCGGGGTGAGCATCTCGGCCGCCATGATCACGCCGTCCGGATCGATGAGGAAGCGGCCCCGAATGTCAACACCTGCGTCCTCATCGTAGACCCCGTAGACCCTCCCGATGCGCCCGCCGCCATCCGACAGCATGGGAAAGGGGATGCCTCCCGGCACCATCTTGGACAGCTCCTCTTCCTGCCAGATCTTGTGAGTGAAACGGCTGTCAGTGCTCATCGAGAGCACCTGGACGCCCAGGGACTTGAGCTCGTCATGCTTGACGGCAACTGCCGCCAGTTCCGTCGGTCAGACGAATGTGAAATCGCCCGGGTAGAAACAGAGCACCACCCACTTTCCCTTGTAGTCGGAGAGCTTGACGTTCTTGAACCCGCCGTCGACGAACGCGCTCGCCTCGAAATCGGGCGCCGGCTTGCCCACATGTGCCATCGCTCTCTGCACCTCCTGCTCCCTGGTCGACCCCGAGGTCGATGCCGCCGATTCGGCTAGTATCGGCCCCTTCGCCGCCTTGACGCACTGGTCTTTCGGCTCCGCCATGGGCTTCCTCCCTCCCTCTTTGATCAGACCTTGACTTCCCGTTTCAACTCACGATGAGGCGGCAGTCACCCCTCATCGCTTCTCAGCGCGGAAGACTATTGCCTGGTTGCTCAAATCAGAGCCACAACACAGACCGGCATTGAGTCACGAGCAGTCCTCCAGGAAAGAGCCTGGAAGCGGCACGTCCGAACAGGCCATCATGCCAATCAGGATCAGGGGCCTGCAAGGGGCGGACACGTGTCCCCGCCCGCCTGAGACCGGTATTCCTCTAGTGGTAGTCGTGTGTTCCCAGTATGACCTCTATGCCGTGCTGGTTCCTCAAGATCTCGGCGAATTCCTGCGCGCTGCCATAGGGACATCCTGGCTTCGCGTTGGCCATACACGTGCTTATGTGGATTGCATCAGGCCTCAGTTCGGACAACTTCATAGCCATGCCTAAGTTCGGGGCAACTGT
>CAZNMB010000256.1:0-3640 GCA_964574095.1 uncultured Dehalococcoidia bacterium | reverse complement strand
AAGGTGAGGGGGTTCACCCTCATCCTATCCTTCTCCCGTCAAGGGAGAAGGGATTCCTGCTCAGGGCTGAGTACTGAGAATCTTCGCTGAAGCTCAGAATGACAGGAATGAGGCTGGGCCGCGGATGATAGCATCCGCAGCGAGCGATTGGTCTCCTCTCCCTAGAGGGGGAGAGGACTAAGGTGAGGGGGGTTCCGTTCGTGGTGAGCTTGTCGAACCACGAACAGGCCCTTTGACAGGCCCAGGGCGAACGGTTCTGGTCCTACTCTCAGAGTAGTCAGTGCCGCGCTAGAAGCACCGGTGCACAATGAAGCAGCGCAGGATCACGGTGGTCATCCCGGCCAAGAATGAGGAGGCGACCATCGGGCGTATTCTCGATGAAGCCCGGCCCTACGCCGATGGCATTATCGTCGTGGATGACGGGAGCAGCGACCGCACGCGGGCCGTGGCGGAGCAGCACGGGGCCACCGTGGTGAGCAACGAGATGACGAGGGGCTACCTGGGCGCTATCAAGACCGGCCTGCGAAGAGCACCCGATGGTGTGGTGGTGACGCTGGACGCCGACGGGGAACACGACCCCGGCGATATCCCCAGACTGATACGGCCCATACTGGACGGGAAGGCGGAGCTGGTCTTCGGCAGGAGGGAGAAGGTGCCCAGGATTTCGGAGAGGGTCTTGAACAGGGTCGCGAGGTGGCAGGTCGGCGTCGAGGACTCGGGAAGCGGCTTCAGGGCTCTCGACAGCGCGCTGGCCCGGAAGCTCGACCTGCAAGGCGCGTGCACGTGCGGCCTTCTTGCCCTGGAGGCGGCGCATCATGGCGCGCGGATCGTCGAAGTGCCGATTGGCATACGTCCGGCGGCCGGGCGAAGGCGCGTCGCGTGGCACCACCTGAAGCAGGTCTGGCCCGTCCTGTGCTGGTATCTCAAGGCCAGGAGGCGCCGGCCCGGAGTGCCGCCGGACCGCGACAGGGCTGTCCCATGAGAGGGGCGCTCCCTTCCGCCTCATCGACTCTTCAAACGTGACTGACCTCGTGTACCTCTGGACCTTCTCGAAGCCCGCCGGCCTGCCCGGGCCCCCTCTCCGTGCGCCCGCCTCGCGATTGGGAACCGGCGGATTTCGTGGACAACTTTGTGGATAACTCGCTTGACAGGTCGTGGCTGGCGTTGCGTAGAATTGGCACCGGCAGGCTTGGCTTCCAGACCGTGAAACGCACAGAATGGGCCGGAATCGTGATATGAGCAGCGATGGCGGGACTACGCGGGGGGTGACATTGCGCTGCCCCATTTGCCTGCTCACGATGAACGGCCCCGAGCTGATGCTCGAGCACCTCACGACGCAGCACAACCTCGCGAAGCGACGGGCGCAGTTCCTCACTGAGAAGCTCGTCTCATGGCGGCGGGGAGACCTGGACCCCATCCTGTTTCCCAAGGTCATAGACCTCGCGCGAAGCAACCCTGCCGGCCCCAGGCCGGCCCCCTGACGATCGCGGCCGCCCCTCCTCCTTGTCGCCCACGCCCTGCCGCCGTGCCTCACGCCCCGGCACCCGTCCGCGCTGAGAATCCATGCCCCGGGGGTCTTGACAAACCGGACGGGACGTGGTACAAGTCCATAGTCCGGAAATGAGTGACGGACTACGGACTGACACACCGCCGGATGCGGCGTAAGCCTCCGCGGACAGTCCCCGGTGCGAACGCATGAATCGAACTGAGACCTGTTCGGCCACCGGAAACAGGGCGGCCAGAATGCTCGAGAGCTGGATGCTCGCCGGCACGCTCGTGCGATTCGCGGACCTGCTGAGGGAGGAGTCCGGCAGAGACGAAGACGCCTGCCGGAGGGCCTACAAGTCCGGCAAAGCCGACGGTCTGGCCTTCGCCCGCGAGCTGCTGCTGGAGTTCAGCAGGAATGGAGATGTGGCCGCAGTCCGCGCGGCGGATGGCGGGAGGTCGGGTCCCGGCCCGCTGCCACCGGGCTCTGTACCAGGGGATCTCACAACTCGAAGCGCCGTTCGTGGCGAGCTTGTCGAACCGCGAACAGGCCCTTCGACAGGCTCAGGGCGAACGGCCCTGGTCCCACTTTCAGAGTAGTGGCGGTTTCGCCCGCCAACTGGAGGATATCGTGGAAACCATGGCCAGAATAGTGGGAGGGACCGCCGGGATCAGTCTTTGGCCGGCCGGTTTTCTCGTGGGCTTCGTGATCGGTTTCTCCTCAGGATTGCTCCGGCACTCCGTTCGGGTTCTCCGGCCACAGTGCTGAGAGGCGGCCGGCGACCTGACAGGTCGATCCCGGGAGCGCCTGCTCCCGGCGAGGTCGAGTTCTCTTCATGTGCCTGAAGTCCTCGCAGATGACTCGTAACGGTCATCCGATGCGTATATGGCGCCCCACTTGTAATGATTTCTTAAGGTCTGTCACTGGATTTGTAATGTCCCGCCGTCTATGATAGAAGCCTCGGAGAGACGCCGAATGGAGTGGATAGTGGTTGTGAAGAACGCGATGTCGGGGCGGGAATCATGCTGCTGAGATGCCCGGTGTGCAGGGCCGAGACGGCGGGCTCCGTCCCCATGCTCCAGCATCTCGTAGTGCAGCACGAGATGAGCAAGCGGCGGGCCAGGTTTCTCACCGCCAAGTTGGTCGAGTGGAAGCGAGACGGCACGACGCTGATCACCAGCCTCCGAACGATGGCAAGACAACGAGAATGTAACGTGTCAGGCGAGCGAGGCTACATCTCCGCATCGCCGCGATACGCGCCTGATATGTCCAGCTCCAAGTCTCCTCTCCCGGTCTGACGCGCGAAGGCTACGCTCACCCCTGCTTTCTGTGTGTCAGACCCTCCTGCGTTTGAACGTTATAGTGCCCCGTGCACTCCGGCCCTCTCCCCGATGACACGTGCGCAGTCCGCCGCCATCGCGTCCCCCGGCCGGGACGCCGGGCGCCAGCCCCTGGTCTCGCGGGCCACGTTCCCCTGCATGGCCGCCGTCCTCCTGCATCCTGCCGTTTGCCTGTCGTGGTAAGATATAAGTCCACCCCCGAATCTGGCAATGGAACCGGACGCAGTCCAATGGACATCATGGCGTGCCCTTTGCGGCACCAGTGGGACCTCAGGACGCGCTCGCCGCACACGTTGTTCGACGAGTTGAAGGTGGCGGCAGAGGAGCTGGGGTACAGGGTTGACCTCGGCGTGCCCTTCCAGGTGGAGGAGTCTTCGTTCTCGCACGCTGCCACGGTGAAGGCGCAGTTCAGCGCGGAGAGGCAGGTAGCCCAGCGCTACAACAGGACGCAGGGGGGATTGGGGGCGCTGGCGCTGGCGGTGGCGTTCGCCTTCCTTGCGCTGGGGTTCGTAGGAACCGTCCTGACGGCGCACGTCATCCTCATCGTCACGGGCTTCGTCCTGGTCATGGCCGGACTCGCCGCGGTCGCGACGGCTTTTCACGTGCGAAAGCAGTATCTGGTCGTGACCATGGAGGGCAGGGCGCGCCCGGCGGGTGGGGGGGAGGTGGAGGGTGCCGGGCTGGGAGACATCGTCGCCCACGTGCGTGTGGTGGCCGGGACAAACACGGCGCTGTTCGCGGGGGGGACCGAGATCAGGGGCGGGCTTGCGGAGCCGCGCGCCGAGATGCTGGAGCAGGACTTCGCGGCTTTCAA
>CAZNMB010000255.1:0-3642 GCA_964574095.1 uncultured Dehalococcoidia bacterium | reverse complement strand
CCCTCGTCTCGTGGTGAGCCGGGCCGCCGGAATTCCGACCGGGCAATACGTCTCTCAAAGGCTAGGATATCACAGCACCCGTAGGATGGAAAGGGCCGGCTCCGGGCCATCCGACTTTCATGCCTGTCCCCTGGAAGGAGGCCGCTGCCGGATGCTATACTGGCATGGGCAGACTGCGGAACGGCCATCAGGGAAGGAGGCGCAATGTCATCACACGTAGAGGTTGCGGTCAAGACGATCGAGCCGCGGACGGCGGCGTACAAGGGCGTGAAGGGGTCGTTCAAGATGATACCGGGTACCATCGGCGAGGTGGTCGGCTGGATCTTGCAGCGAGGTCTCTCCATGGCCGGTCCTCCGGTGGGAGTGTACTTCAACGACCCGAGCCAGGTGGCGGAGGACGACCTGCTGTGGGAGATCCAGTGGCCCCTGAGCGGTGACGTGGCCCCGGCAGAGCCCGACGAGCAGGGCGTGGGCGTGAAGCGAGTGGAGTCGTATGATGTCGCTTTCACCGTGCACAAGGGGCCATACGATCAGGTGGGGCCGGCCTACGAGGCCGTCGCCCGGTGGATTCCGGAGAAGGGATACGAGTTCGCGGGCGCGCCGGAGGAGGTCTACCTGAACGATCCGAGCGCCGAGCCCAAGGAGGAGCCCCTGACGGAAATCCGTTTCCCGGTCAGGAAGAGGTAGGCGGAACGAGCCGCCACCCGCCGATGCCCCGGGTGGTCAGTATCTCCTCGGCCTCGCGGATGATGCCGTCGATCAGCTCCTTGACCGTTTGAATGCGGTCGATGAAGCCGATAGCCAGAGAGAGGGCACCGGTCCCGGCCTCCTTCGGTATTCCGGTGCTCTCCGCCCTCGCCGCCGCCAGCATCACCTCTCTCGTGTCCGTGGCCTCCCTCAGCTTCCGGACGTCTTCGGCCGTGGGTGTGGCGAGTATGGGATCGCGCCACTTCGGGTCGAAGGGGTCGGCATCCACGAGCGCCTGCTTGTGGTGTTCCGCGAGTGGGCACTCCCTGACGGCGCAGAACACCGTTCCCAGTTGAACGGCGTCGGCCCCCATCGCCAGCGCTGCCAGGAACCCGCGCGCGTCCCCGATGCCGCCGGCGGCGATCACGGGTATCTTCAGCTTCCTCACCGCCATCGGCACGCTGACGAGTGTGGGGATGATCAGCGGGCTCTTGAGCCCCGCGCCTTCAACCCCCATGATGCACACCGCGTCAGCCCCGTCGCGCTCGGCGGCGAGGGCGTGCTGCACGGTCTGCACCTTGTGAATCCAGATGAGGCCGGCTTCCTTGACAGGGACCCCGTGGTGCGCGGCGCGCGAGCCGGCGGTCTCGATCACGGGCACTCTTTCCTCGATAGCGGCCTCTCGCATCGCGTCGAGACCTGGGTCCATCGCGGGGCTCAGATTCACCGCGAACGGCCTGTCGGTCATTGACCTGAGCTTGTGTATCTCTTCGCGCAGCTTCTCCGGGGTGCGCAGCGTCCAGGCCGTGATTGTCCCCAGCCCGCCCGCCTCCGAGACGGGCGCGGCGAGGTCGGCGGTACCGATCACCGCCAGGGCCCCTTCCATGATGGGGTACCTGATGCCGAGCATTTCAGTGAGGCGTGTTCTCCACTCCATGATTCGCGAGCCCTCGTTTGCGGGTCCCCGGGGCCTGTTCCCGCTTCGTTTTGCCTCAGGGTAGCAGAGGGCCGTCGGGGAGTCAATCGGTCGATGGACACGGTCAGCGCCGGCCGGTAGACTGTAGGTGTGTTTCGCAACCCGCACCCGCGCCTGACGATAGTGGGCAGGCGCACGATCGACCTCGACGGCGTGGAGGTGTCCTGCCTGGTCAAACGCAGCCAGCGGGCGAGACATGCCCGGCTGGAGGTGGGACGGGGCACTGGCCTCGTGGTGGTGATCCCCAGGCGCTACAAGATCGAGTGGGTGAGGGACCTTGTCCGGGAGAAGGGAGCCTGGGTCCTGAGGAAGCTGGCGGGTGCCGGCGAGTCCGGGCCGGGCCTGGTAGGCAAGGGACTGGAGAGCGGGAGCGTGGTCCCCTATCTCGGACGCGGCCGCGAGCTGGTGGTTCGCAACGGTGGCGGTCGAGGCACGGCGGTGAAACTCGAGCACACCCGGCTCGTCGTGAGTCTGGGGACGTCGAGCCGGGGCCTGAACGTCGCCCTTGAGCGGTGGTTCAGGACTCAGGCCGAGGGCCTGATCGCGGCGAAGGCCGCCGCCGTGAGCGCAGGGTTGGGGCTCGCATACCGGCGGCTCACCATCAGGGGGCAGCGGACCCGGTGGGGGAGCTGTTCCCGGCTGGGCAACCTCAGCTTTAACTGGAAGCTGATGTTGGCGCCCGAGCCCGTGATCGACTACGTGGTTGTACACGAGATCGCCCACCTGAAAGAGATGAACCACTCGAAGAGATTCTGGAAGCTGGTGGCCGACAACTGCCCCCAATGGCGCGAGCACCGGACGTGGCTCAAGAAGCACGAAAGCGAGCTCGCCGCCACATTCTCCCAGGAGCCTGCCTGAGTGAAAGGCAACCGGGGCAGCCCGGGGCATACGCTTCAACCCGTCCCCAACACGCAGGCAGTCTCCCCGAAACCACGGATGCCTTCCGCCGGGGAGGTTTTGTTAGGTTTTCTTAAGCATTTTGTAATGAAGTTGTAATGGCTGGCGCCTATAATAGTATTCCGCAGCTAGGGTCGCGTGGGATACTATAGTCGCGGGCTGCAACGGCTGAAGCGAGGAGAGCAGTGGAGTTCGACGTGGATATCTACGAGCTGGAGAGCGGGCGCATCCGCGTGGTGACGCGGGGCCGGGCGGAGGGCACGGTCGAGTTCGACGGCGCCGAGGAGTTCGCCCAGTTCGTTGCGCGCTGTCAGCAATTCCTTGTGAACGACCGCCACGCCAAGAAGACCATGGAGTGGCTTGTCGAGCAGAACAACCGGTTTGAGAATGGGTCGTCCGGAGGCTCCGCCGCCCCTGTACGGACGGACGAAGAGTAGCCGCTGTCGCCTCGTACGGGACTGTGCGCTACGCGCCCAGCTTCTTGAGCAGGAAGGCTACGTTCTTGCCGAAGTTCCGCGCTGTGCGGAGTCCCTCCTCATCCTTCTCCACCTCGCCCCTGTCACGACCGAAGGAGACGTTCCAGTACGTTGAGCCGGGCACGAAGCAGCCCATTATCTCGAACCAGAACGTGATCTGGGCCAGCGTGAAGTTCTGGCCGGCATGGCGAGCCACCGCCAGCGCGCCGCCCACCTTCCTCTCGAACGGGCGGCCGTTATGGTGAGCGACGTAGCCGGTGCGCTCCATCAGGGCCTTGAGCAGGGCTGTCGCCGAGCCGTAGTACACGGGCGACGCCATCAGGATCGCGTCGGCCTCCTTCATCTTCTCGTAGACGGGCCAGAGGTCGTCATCGATGGAGCAGGTCTCGCTCTTCGTGCACGCCATGCAGGCGTTGCACGGCCGTATGTCCAGCCCGGACAGGCGGATGATCTCGGTCTCTATCCCCTCCTCGCTGATCGCCTTGAGGGTATGCGCGGTGATGATCTCCGTGTTGCCCTTCGCCCGGGGGCTGCCGACTATGCCTATGGCCTTCATCGTGCTCTCCTTCCGCTATGGACTTGGTCGAACATGGGCAGGTCGGAGCA
>CAZNMB010000254.1:0-3655 GCA_964574095.1 uncultured Dehalococcoidia bacterium | reverse complement strand
CACTCCTGCACGCAACGGAAGCACCCCGCGCATTCGGAGTCTCCGGTGTCCCCGATCTCGGTGGGATCGAACGAGCGCGTCCGGTGGATGTCATAGACGCAGGAAGCGTACCTGACGCAGTTCCGGCAATGCAGGCACTTGTTGATCTCGATCATGCAGAACGCCGGGACCGGCTCGAATCGCGGCGGCAGCGACTTGATATCGACGTGGTACTTCTTAGGCATCGTCCCTCACCTGGCTGCTCTCATCGGGTTCTCGCCGAGCGGCCGCACCAGGTCCGCTCGCTCCCTGGCGATGCTCATGATCTCGCCCGCGGAGAGCCCGTCCCTCCGCACCATCCCCAGCCGCTCACCGCTCATGCCAACCTCCTCGAGGATGGCGCGCGCATGCCCGACGCGGTGCTCCGCGCGCGAGCTCCCAACGGTGAAACGGCACTCCCTGCCCGGACAGGCCACCACCTCCACCGCGTCCGCGCCCTGCTCGATGAGCTTGATCAGGTGCCTCGTCTCGATCTCGCTGCTGCAGGGCATCATCACGAAGCGGGCCTTGAATCCACTGGCCTTCTTCGTGCCTTCGGGCAGAGAGCCTCCATCGGCCAGAGCGCGTCCGCAGTAGAGCAGCAGGACCTCGGGTTCGAAGACGTCACTCATCCGACTGGACACACCTCCGACATTGTATCACGGGAGCGGCGTCGCATCGACGGTCCGGCCTGGGCGGAGCGTTGTAGGTAAACGGCAACCGTCTTCCGCATGCCTACAGCCTACCACCACTGATGTTCCCTGTCAATAGCCGGAAACGGCAAAATCAACACGTAATCTGTTGGAAACATTGGCCCTGTATTATGCCGCTCAGAGACCGCAGCCCGGACAGGGAGGTGCAGCGATGATAAGTGCCGGAGACACTACGTGGATCATGGTGTCGTCGGCGCTTGTGATGCTGATGACCCCGGGGCTCGCCCTCTTCTACGGCGGCATGGTCAGGCAGAAGAACCTGCTCTCGACTATGACGATGAGCTTCGCTCTGCTCGGCGTGATCGGCGTTCTCTGGGTCCTCTACGGCTACAGCCTCGCTTTCGGCCCCGATGTCAAGGGCCTGATCGGGAATCTGGACTTCTTCGGCCTTATGGGCGTGGGCCAGGCGCCTTCGGATGTCTATGCCACCACCGTGCCCCACCTGGCCTTCATGATGTTCCAGGGCATGTTCGCCATCATCACCGTGGCGCTGTGGACGGGGGGCGTTGTGGAACGGATCAAGTTCAGCGCGTTCCTCCTGTTCGCTGTCCTGTGGTTCACCCTCGTCTACTGTCCGGTGGCCCACTGGGTCTGGGGCAGCGGCGGATGGCTTGCCCAACTCGGCGCGCTCGATTTCGCCGGCGGCACGGTGGTCCACGTGAATGCGGGCATGACAGCTCTCGCGCTGGCGCTGCTCCTCCGGCCCCGCAAGGGTTTCGGCGAAGGGCAGCCGATGGAGCCCAGCAACATACCGCTGGTGATGCTCGGCGCCGGGCTACTCTGGTTCGGCTGGTTCGGCTTCAACGCGGGCAGCGCACTGACCTCCGGTGGACTGGCCTCGAGCGCGTTCGTGGCCACGAACATATCCGCCGCCGCGGGCGCGGCCACGTGGATGGTCCTCGGCTGGATCTACCGCCGCCCCTCCGCCCTCGGCGTGGCCACGGGAGCCGTGGCGGGCCTGGTGGCAATCACCCCGGCTGCGGGGTTCGTGCCGCCCGTCGCCGGCATCGCGATCGGTGCTGTCGCCTCCATGATCGGCTACTACTGCATGCTCTGGAGGACGAGGCGGGGCATCGACGAGTCCCTCGACGTCTGGGCCGTGCACGGCATGGGAGGTATCTGGGGCGCGCTGGCGACCGGCATCTTCGCCAGCCTCGCGGTCAACGCGGCCGGCGCCGACGGCCTGCTCTGGGGCGGGGTTGCCCAGTTCGGCAGGCAACTGGGCGGCGTGGCCGCAGTCGCGGTCTTCGCCTTCGCCGCAACGTGGGTCCTGGGCAAGCTCGTGGACCGCACCGTCGGGTTGCGGGTAACGGAGCAGGAGGAGATCGTGGGGCTCGACATCTCGCAGCACGGCGAGAGGGCCTACGGGGGCATACTGCCATGAAGAGGACAGCAATCGGGACCCCACCAGAGCTGGAGTCGCCAGGAGCGTGTAATCTGTCTGTAACAATTATGCCCTATCGTAATTCGGGATTGCGCACACTCCGGAGACGAACAGGAGACGCTTGCCGAGATGATAGACACCGGCGACACCGCATGGATACTGGTATCATCAGCCCTGGTGATGCTGATGACACCGGGCCTGGCCCTGTTCTATGGCGGCATGGTCAGGCGGAAGAATGTGCTCTCAACATTCATGATGAGTGTCGTGCTGCTCGGAGTGATCGGCCTTCTGTGGCTCATCTACGGCTACAGTCTGAGCTTCGGACCCGACCTTGGAAGCATCATCGGCAAACTCGATTTCTTTGCGCTGACGGGTGTGGGACAGGAGCCTTCGAGCACTTACGCCTCGACTGTGCCCCAACTGGCATTCATGGCATTCCAGGGCATGTTCGCCATCATCACCGTGGCCCTGTGGAGCGGGGGGATCGTGGAGCGGACGAAGTTCAGCGGCTTTCTCGTGCTTGCGGTTCTCTGGTTCACGCTGGTCTACTGCCCGGTGACGCACTGGGTGTGGGGTGACGGAGGATGGCTCGCCAACCTGGGTTTTCTCGACTTCGCCGGAGGGGCCGTGGTCCACATCAACGCCGGCATGTCTGCGCTGGCCCTGGCGATGCTTCTTGGCCCCCGGAAGGGCTTCAGAGAGAGAGAGTCGATGGAACCGCATAACATACCGATGGTGGTACTGGGCACCGGGCTGCTGTGGTTCGGCTGGTTCGGCTTCAACGCCGGCAGCGCCCTGACATCGGGCGGGCTCGCGTCAAGCGCGTTTGTCGCCACCAACGCTTCCGCCGCGGCGGGCGCCGTGACGTGGATGGCTCTGGGCTGGATCCAACGCCGGCCCTCGGCCCTGGGTGTCGCCACCGGTGCCGTTGCCGGCCTGGCCGCGGTCACGCCGGCCGCCGGGTTCATAAACCCGCTGGTCGGCATTCCCATAGGCATAGGTGCCTCCTTGATCGGCTACTATTGCATTCTTTGGCGAACGAGGCGCAGCATAGACGAGTCACTCGATGTATGGGCGGTCCACGGAATGGGGGGAATCTGGGGAGTCCTGGTGGTCGGCGTCTTCGCCAGTATCGCGATCAACGCGGCCGGCGCCGACGGACTCCTCTGGGGCGGCGGCCTGCAGTTGGCGAAGCAGTTGGCAGGTGTCGCCGCCGTCGGTGCATTCGCTTTCGGTGCCACCTGGGTGCTGGGCACTCTCGTGCACCGCACCATCGGGCTGCGAGTGGAGGAGCATGAGGAGGTCGTGGGACTGGACATCTCCCAGCACGGCGAGAGGGCCTACGGAGGCATACTGCCATGAAGAAGATTGAGGCGACCATAAGGCCGGAGAAACTGGAGCCGGTGAGGTCTGCCCTGGCGGAGATGGGCATACTGGGCATGACCGTGACTGAGGTGTCCGGCCGTGGCAAGCAGAGGGGAATTGCGCTACAATGGAGGGCCGGAGAATATAGAGTCGAGTTCCTGCCCAAGGTCAAGAT
>CAZNMB010000253.1:0-3660 GCA_964574095.1 uncultured Dehalococcoidia bacterium | reverse complement strand
ATGTATCTCAGCAAGTACGCCGGTATGAGTGTCGGCATCTTTGAGAGGAGACACGAGATCGGCGGCGGTCTGGCCACCGAAGAGCTGTCGGCCCCGGGCTTCCGCGGCAACACCCACGCCAACATCATCCTCCCGTGGTACTACGCGCCGCTCTGGCGCGATTTCCCCGAGTTCTGGGAATACGGCGCCCAGTGGGACCAGTACCTGTGCGCGGACGGCGCCGTATTCGCCAACAACCGCAGTTGCCTTGCGATCTACAGCGAGAAGGAAGACCCCACCCAGGAGCGCACGGCCAGGGAGATCGCCCGCTTCTCGGAGAAGGACGCCGAGAAGTGGCTCAAGCTCTGGAGTGTTCAGACAAGCGACGAACTGCAGCGTGTCACGATGGACATGCTGTTCTGCCCGCATGAGTGGAGGACAGCTCCCGTGTACATGGAGCGGCAGATCGCCGTCTACCCGATGGCCCTGGAAGCCGGCTTCGACCCCGATTCCCTGATCTTGGCCGCCACCCCCATGCGCGCCGTTCGCGAGTGGTTCGACAGCCCCGAACTGCAGTACTGCATCCTCCGGTTCATTGTCTCGGCGGCCTACAACGTCAATGACGCGGCGCTGGGTGCCAACACTCTGGGCATGTGCGGCACGCTCCCCACCATCGGCTACGCCAGGGGAGGTACGCATCAGATCGCCCATGCAGCGCACCAGGTGCTGGTGCAAAACGGGTGCAAGTTCTTCACCCATGCGGAGGTGGTCAAAGCCATCATCGAAAACGGGGTCGCGACCGGCATCCGCCTCGCCGACGGCACCGAGATCGGTGCCAGGAAGCTGGTCGTCAGCGCGGGTCTGAGTGCCTCCCAGCTGTGTTTCGAACTGATAGGCAGGGACATCATCGGCGAGAAGATCGCGCGCCGGGTCGACAATCTTTCAACAAACAACATCGGCAATCTCATGTGGTACAGCTTCGCGCTCCACGACGCTCCGAAATACGCGGCTGACGCGTTCAATCCCGACATAGACGAGACCATGTGGCTCGGGCTGGCGCCCGATGCCAACCCCGAGCACATATCCCGGGAGTGCAAGTACGCCACTCTGGGCATGCTGCCCCCGATCGACGACTACAACCCGGTGGTGTGGTGCCACAGCCTCGCCGACCCCGCCTACGCTCCTCCGGGCAAGCATGTCGCCCAGAACGAGATGCAGGGGCCGCGCCGGACTGACCTCACCGAGAGGGAGTGGCTCAAGCTGAAACGTGAGTTCGCCGAAAACCTGATCACTGTGTGGGGCAGACACGCGCCCAACATGAACTGGGAGAACATCATCGGCGTTGACACCAACAGCCCCTACGACAACGTCAGAATGAAGAACCTGGCGCCCCACGGCAACTTCTCGGGGATCGACCGCTCCGCTTCGCAGCTCATGGAGAACAGGCCGACACCTGAGCTGGCCAACCACCGGACTCCGATAAGGAACCTGTACTGCACCGGGGGCTACTGGCACGTGGGCTCGGAGGCCAGCGCGGCGGCGTCCTACAACTGCTACAAGATCATTGCCACAGACATGGGGCTGGGCAAGCCCTGGGAGGAGCCAGGAAAGGAAGACCCCGATTCCCTGGTCGAGTCAGTGCGGAAAACGGTCAAGAGGGCTCGGGAGTCGTTCAAGCGAGACAGATAGGGAGCACGGGTATTCTTGCTACGGCATCTTGAGTAGCAATACACATAGACGACGAACCAAGACAGGGTACCTGGAGCTACAAAGCAGCCAAGAAGGAGGCCGAAATGGCGAGAGAGTACGATGTGATCATCATCGGAAGCGGTCCAAACGGGCTGGAGATAGGCGCCTACCTGAGCAAGGCGGGGCAGAAGGTCCTCTTGCTGGAGAAGAGGTACGAGGCGGGCGGCGGCCTCGCCACGGAGCAGATAACGATCCCCGACTTCTTCCACAACACACACGCCATATTCCATATGATGGTGGACTACGCTCCGGTCTACCGTGACTTCAAGATGGAGGAGCAGTACCTCGTCAAGCACATCTACCCCGAGCTGCAGTGGGCAATGCCCACTCCCGATGGCAGATGCCTGTGCATCTACACCGACGTCGAGAAGACCTGCCAGTCGATAGCCCAGTTCTCGCAGAAGGATGCCGCAGCGTACCGCGACATGTACCGCGAGTGCGACGAGCTGATGAAGGAGATTATCGGCCCTCAAACGTTCGTCAAGCCGGAGCCTGCTCCTCTCGCGGCGGCGAGAATGGACCAGTCGGAGCTGGGCCGGAAGCTGACCGAGATGGCGGAGAGGACGCCCGACGACGTCATCAAGGAGCGGTTCGAGAACGACTATGTGAGGACGCTCTTCCTCTACACAGTCTGCCACTGGGGTCTCGACTACGCGCAGTCCGGCGTCGGGTATCTCATCGGTCTCTACTTCAACCGGATGACCAACTACCGGATGGTCGCCGGCGGGTCGCATCGTGTCTCCAACGCGCTGCTCAAGGCCATATTCGAGAACCAAGGACAGATCAGGACAAGCGCCCAGATCAAGAGGATCATCGTTGAGAACGGCACGGCCAAGGGCGTGGAGCTGGAGGACGGCACGCAGATCATGGCGAACAAGGCCGTCGTGAGCACGATCGACATACACCAAACGTTCCTCAAGTACGTCGGCGCGGACAAGCTGGAGAAGGACTTCGTGGACATGGTCAACTCCTGGCAGTGGGAGAAGTGGAGCCTGCTTGACGTCCATCTGGCGCTCGAAGAGCCGCCCCGGTTCAAGGCGGCCGCATCCAACGCCGACGTTGACAAGGCTTTCATGTATGTCCTGGGCTACGAGAACTCCGACGAGCTGCGCAAGGAGTGGGACATGATGGCCACGGGCGAGCTGCCGGAGAGAGCGGGCTACATCGCCAGCTTCCCGAGCGTTCACGATCCCTACCAGGCCCCTCCGGGCAGGGCCTCGGGCCTGATGTCCCAGATGGCGCCGTACGAACTCAAGGACGGCGGCTCGGACAAGTGGCTCAGGTTCAAGTTCAGGGAGGAACTCGTCGACTACCAGTTGAGGACGCTGGAGAAGTACGCTCCGAACATCACCAGGGACAAGGTGCTGTGGTGGAACATCACCACCCCGGCTGACATCCAGAACAAGTTCGCCAATATGGTGAAGGGATCGTACAAACAGGGGCAATACCACCCGCTCCAGATGGGGTATCTGAGGCCGAACCAGGAGTGCTCGCACAACGTCACTCCGGTCAAGAACCTCTTCGTGGGCGGGGCAAACGTGTGGCCCGGCGGCTGCGTGATATGGGGGCCGGGGTACGTCTGTGCCAACACGGTCGCCGAGGAGTGCGGCATAGACAAGTGGTGGAGCGAGCCCGAGATGGTCGCCAAGGCTCGAGAGAAGGGCTTCGTGCCGTAGGAGAGCAACCGGTGTGCGGCGTATTGCGCCACCGTTGAGGGCATAGACAGCTGCAAAAGGGGGTTAGTCTCACATGCTATTCAGATCGACCGGTCTGGGAAAGACCGAGCTGAAGGGGAAAGTCGACACCATCAAGCGCCAGGGTGACTACCTGATAATGTTCGTGGATGTCACGGACCCCGTGAAATGGCGAATCCGGGTGGCAATGGGGTTCAAAGACCTGACCAAGGTCATGGGGTGCATGGCAAAGGCCGCC
>CAZNMB010000252.1:0-3703 GCA_964574095.1 uncultured Dehalococcoidia bacterium | reverse complement strand
CATCAGGCGAAGACCCTCCTGCCGTTCACTGCTGGGTGCTCCAGGCCGAGATGAACGACTCGACTGCGGCAGGACAGAACTGCGTCCCGGAGCACCTCCGCAGCTCATCCAAGGCGTGCTGCGTGCCCGGCGCCGCGCGGTACGGGCGGTCGGTGGTGATGCTGTCAAACGTGTCCGCCACCGCCAGGAGGCGTGCTGCGAGCGGTATGTTCTCGCCCGCCAAACCATCCGGGTATCCCATCCCGTCGTACCTCTCGTGATGGTGAAGAACCATCCCCCGTGCCCGGCTGAGGAACGGGATGCCTGCGATGATGTTGGCCCCTATCACCGGGTGTTCGCGGAAGAGGCGAGCTTCCTCCTCAGTGAGCTTCCCCGGCTTGGTCAGAACGCTGTCGGCAATGCCTATCTTCCCGATGTCGTGAAGGATGGCGGCGTACTCGAGGATCTCGAGCTCGTCCTGAGACAGTCCCAGCGCTTCTCCGGCCATGAGGACGTAGTCCACCACGCGCTGCGAGTGCCCGCGCGTGCACGGGTCCTTCGCGTCGATGACCGCGGCCAGCGCCGAGATCGTTCCCTTGTAGCCGGCTATGGTGGCCTGGTGAAGCCTGCTGTTCTCGATGGCGATCGCAGCGGTGGCCGCCACCGCGGTCAGGGTCTGGAGGTCGCGGTCGTCGAAGTCACCGCCGTCCAGCTTGTTGATCACCTCGATCACGCCGATCACCCGGCCGCCGGCCACGAGCGGCGAGCACATGATGGCGCGCGTGACGAAGCCGGTGGCCTTGTCAACATCCCCAAAGAAGCGAGGGTCACTGGCCACATCGTTGACTATCAGCGGTACGCCGTGGCGGGCGACCCACCCGGCGATGCCGGACCTGATGTCCAACCTCATGTGCCGCAGCGTCCCGCCCGAAGCTCCGTCGGCGAACTCGAACAGCAGGTGTTGGCCATCTTCGTCGATGAGGAGCAGCGAAGAGGCCGCGGCATTGAGCGCCCGGCGGGTCGTGGTCACGATCTCCGGGATCACCGTCGAGGCC
This sequence comes from uncultured Dehalococcoidia bacterium, assembly GCA_964574095.1. Taxonomy (GTDB): domain Bacteria; phylum Chloroflexota; class Dehalococcoidia; order SZUA-161; family SZUA-161; genus SZUA-161. Next base: position 2,669 of record CAZNMB010000252.1, on the reverse strand, counting down.
TTGGATGCACTGCTCGCCTTCCGGCTCACTTCGTAGAGGAGATCGAGCCGGGCGTTCGGAGCCCCGAGCGAGCGGGCATCCATGTTGGAGCGCACCACAACCGGTGCGCTCTCCGTGGCACATGCTGGCACGAGATCCGGCATCATAGGCAGTTCTCGCTGGCTCAAGTCTGCCGCACGAAGATGGCGGCAATCGCCTGTGGTTTCGACATTCTCACCGTGGTCGCGGGTGCGGATATGTCCGCGACATCGCCGACCCACCGGTCGAAGACCCACCCGGGGTCGGCCTCTGCGACTATGGGCACGATCGCTCCGGCGTGGAACAGGAAGACCCCCTGACCGGGTTGGACGACAGAACCGCCGTCGCTGCTCACGAGGCTCAGAGTGCAGTTCGACACGCTGGGAGAAGGCTGGGTGGTGGGCTCCATGGTGGCTTCCGCGGAGGCCGTCGGCGCGACTGTCGCGGCGGGCCTGATCAGGTTCTCGGGCGACAGCCCGTCAAGCGGTTGAATCTCTCCGACCTCGACATCGACGAGCCTACCGTCTTCCGCTTTCAGACTGAACGGAACGAGCCATTCGCTTCCGCGAGGAACTCTGTATGCTTCGGCGTGGGTGAACACCGGCTCGCCCGCCGACAAGAGCGCAAGGCTGACCTGGCTCGCGCCGCCCACGGCGCTCCGCAGTACCAGCGAGTACTCGCCCGGCGCCGGGTTCGGGATTCTGATCACCTGGAGGCCGTCGCCTGGAGAGGTGGACTGGGCGCCGGGGACCTGACTGAACGCGAAGCCGTCCGGCAGGTATCCCACGCTGGCGCCGCCCGGGTCACACACCGATGCCACGGCGGGAAATCCGACCGTGATCACAAGCTCATTGGCGGCCGGGGCGATGGCTCGGGGCTCCGAGGGGGCCGCCCCCGCATCAACGCTTGATTCCTGACCTGCCGGCAGGAGCACTTCTTTGCCCTGAGCGAGCACGCTGACCAGACCTTCGGTCGTTCGGACCGTCGTTGACAGCGTGCCGTCAACCTCCGTCTCGAACATGGTGCCGCGCACAAGGGCACACGCCGACGGCGTGATTATCTCGTATCGCGTGCCGGCATCCAGCCTCTTCACCACCCGACTCCAGGTCTTGCCGACCCACTGCTTGAGCACTATGTCAGTTGAGCTCCCCGCCGAGCCCTCCACACTCTGGATTTCCACATCCGTGCCGGGTTCGAGCGTCAGGCTGCTGCCTTCGAAGAAGGTGAGCATTGCGTGCGAGTCGGGTGCGGTCCTGACCCTGGTGCCCGCGGCCAGTACCATCCCATCGCCGGCGATTTGCCACGTGTCGGAGCCTGGGGCCTGCACCTGCGCGCTGCCGCTGAGCACACTGAACGTGCATTGGGCGGCCAGCGCTGACGGCTGTCCTTGAAGCCCGATGCCGGCGATGATCGATATGCTGCCTCCGGCCGCGAGGAGCAGGAGCAGGGTGGCGGGGACGGCAAGCGGCCGGGGCTTGCCCAGCGCCTGGATCAGCTTGCTGCACGCGGCTCCGACGGCCTTGAGCAGCCCCTCTCCTCTCCGCGCTCGCGCGGACTTGGGTTGACGCGATCTCTCGTGGAGTCGCACCATGAGACGGGCCTGCGACGCGGCTCTGAATCCCTCTGAAGGTGATACCTTGGGAGTGGTCGTAGCGAAGGCAGCTGTCGTCAGCAGCGGTTCCAGCCGGGCTCGCAGGGCGGGGTAGTCATTGAGACATGCCTCGAGCGATTCGCCGTCGAGGCGACGCCGCAGGCAATCATCCAGAGCCTTGGCCAGTTCTGCTAGCATTGAGCTATCTCCTCTGTGAGCCTTCGCCGAAGGGCCGAGAGAGCGCGCATCTGCATCACCCGTATCGCGCCCTGACTCTTGCCCATGACCTGTTCGATCATGCGGTTGCTGCAGCCTTCAATGAACTTCAGGACGATGATCTGCTTCTGCTGCGGCGGCAGGGATGACAGAGCGCGCGACAGCATGTGCCGCATCTGCTGCTGCTCCAGTTCCGCCTCCGGCTGATCGTCGTGTCCCGGGATGTCCACGTCAAGCGGCACATTTGGCCGGCTGGTCCGGAAGTAGTCAACAACATGGTTGTGCGCTATGCGGTAGAGCCAGGCCGAGAACGGGCGCCCTTCCCACCTGTACTTGCCGATTTTGCGCCAGGCCTTCATGAATACCTCTTCGGTGAGGTCCTCTGCCGTTTCCTTGCTGTGGACATGGTAGAAGACGTACCTGTAGATGCGGTCGAGATAGATCCCGTAAAGCTCACCAAATGCCTCGACATTTCCTGTAGCGGCTTTCTCAACCAGGGTTCGGACCTCGTCATGCACGCCGGCGTCGCCGGCTTCCCTGGCTGCGCTTTCCTGTCCAACCATAAAACGAACGGATTCCATGATTGTTACATCCACTCGGTCCGGCGAGATGTTGCGCGATCCTTACTCACGAATGCTCCTGACCTCGTATGCCCTTATCGGCTCGCTTTTGCCCTTCAGTGCAACCGGTTCCAGCGGCTCCGCCGTCACGCGCCCCCGTATGCGCTCGAAGGTCTCGGACGTGACCCAGACCTTGCCGCCCTCAACGGCCCCGGTCAGCTTGGCGGCAACGTTGACCGTGTCACCGACGACGGAGTACTCCAGGCGGTCTTCCGACCCCATGT
>CAZNMB010000251.1:0-3704 GCA_964574095.1 uncultured Dehalococcoidia bacterium | reverse complement strand
CGGCCGACTGTCTCCTCATCCACTGGATGGCCTCCGCGCCGGTCGAGACCTCACCGACGACGGTGACCCGTTCCTCCGACTCCAGCAGGCTGCGGAGACCCTGCCGGATGACGACGTTGTCGTCAGCTATGAGTACGGCGATGTCGCTCATTCACGCTCACTTGTCGGACACGAGCGGGACCGAGATCAGGAGGCGCGTGCCGCGACTGCCGTCGAGGGAGAGCTGGCCGTTGAGCTGCTCCACCCGCTCCTTCATTCCGAGCACCCCGTATTTGCCTCTGGAAGCGACTCCGTGCACCTCGCCTCCCGGCTGGTCGATCCCCTTCCCGTTGTCGGAGATCTCCAGCCGGAGCTCGCCCGGCAGAAGCTCCAGGGAGACGCTCACGCGTGACGCGCCGGCATGCTTCTGCACATTGAGCAGCGCCTCAGCCAGGACATTCCTCAGATTGTAGCTGACAAGTAACGGAAGTCGCCGGTCGTCGCCGGAGACGGAGACCTCGGTCTCTGTGCCGGTGGTCTCGCCCCATGACTTCACCATGCGAGAAAGGAGCGACGCCATGCCCTCGTGCTCCTCCTCGCTCCGCAGCTCGGCGATGATATCACGGATCTCCTGCGTCGAGCCCTGGCACACTCCCTCGATGTACGCGGCCTTCTCCGAGGCACTCGGGGAGTCCACAAGTCTCTTCAATGCGTGCGCCTCGAGGGCGAGTCCGTGGAGGGTCTTGAGTACGGAATCATGCAGGTCGCGAGCGATCCGCTGGCGCTCCTCCAGCAGCGTGCGCTGTCTCACGAGTGACTCCCTCCTGCGGCGCTCCCGCCGGTTCTCCTCGGTCACCAGGCCCACCACGAGCGCGACGAAGAACGAGAGGATCGCCCAGAACAGATAGCCGGGAACATTGAACGGCAGACCATACTCCCATTCGCGGTATTCCATGGCAGCCACCAGTCCCAGGGCAAACACCATCCCCATCACTAGGCTCCCCCTCAGGCCGAATCGGACCGCGCCCTCGATGATCACCACAGTGAAGCCTGCATACGCGGCGGTGTTCTCACCCGAGACTACCTGGAATACCAGGGTCCAGGCGAACAGCACCGCGATGACCTGAGTCGCGATGGCGAGGCGAACCTGGCCGTCGATGCCGGCGATTCGGTGGTTGAGGAGAGCGTCGATGGCGCTCCACGCCGCCATCAGCCCGGCAATCACGCTGACGGCGAGGGCTGACGAAGGCTCGTGCATCAAGGCCATCGCGATGGCCGTGGGCACGCCCAGGGAGTGGATTCCGATGAAGATCCACTCCAGGTTCTTCATCTCCTTGAGGCTGCGGCCACCTGATAGCGCCGACGACCTCTTTCTGTTATGTTCTTCCATAAGACGCTCTCCGGTGATGTAAACGATTCCGCTGGCGATTGGCCACATTATACAACATCGCGCCGGCCGGTTCAGGTACCGGCCGGCGCCCGGAATAGGGACTAAGGTCTCAAGACGGGGGCGCGGGTCACGTGCGATAGTGAGCATGGACGAGCCGGTGGAGGCGGCACCGGAGAAAAGCACAAGGAGGCAATGGACATGGACTGGAGAGAGATTTCGGCGGTGGCGCGGTGGACTCTGGTCATACTGTGTCTTCTCGCGGCTGTTGGGATCGTTTTGTTTACTATCTACTGGTTCCTGCCGGGGTATCTGGATCCGTGATGGCGAAGAACAGGAAACGGCGGCACGCTGGCGATTATCAGTCTGATGTGGCCGGCGACCGGCCCGGGCGGAGCGACCACAACACGGGGGAGGCATGAAATGGAGATCACGTGTCCTCAATGTGGAACGATGAACACGGTCCGGGTTCCTGTCCCATCCGGGGTCAGGTATCGCTGCGCGAAGTGCCACGCGGCGCTCCCCGTCGGGGCCGGCTCGCCGGAGTCCAACTTCGAGCTTCGAGCACTCAGCGCACGCGTGCGGAACGTCGAACGCCGGATGTCCGCGCTCGAGCGGCAGGTACTCGCGGCGAGCGGCGAGGCTCCCGCTGTCGAGGCGGAGACATCGCCCGCGGCAGCCGCCGAGGCGCAGCCGGAGACGCCTGTCGTGGAGAAAGGGGCCGAGTCCGCCCCAGTCCCACAGGCCTGGCCGAAAGAGCCTGTCGCAGGGGCGAGGCTTGAACAGGCGGCAGTCCCTGAGATGCGGGTGGCCGAACAGGGTGTGGGCTCCGGGGTCCCGGCTGCTGTGGCTGGGGGCCGAGGCGTGGGCGGGCCCCGGTGCGCGCCGCGTGGCGTCCCAACCTCACCGGGGGGCCCTGGTTCTCCCGGGGCAGCGACGGTGCTGGCGAACTGGGAGCAGGCGCTTCCCGGGAACTGGCTCTCGCGCATCGGGGTGGTGGCACTGTTCATAGGTCTGGGTTTCCTGGCGAAGCTGGCCTATGACAACGAGTGGATAGGTCCTGTTCTTCAGTTGCTCCTGGGCCTGCTGTTCGGAGGCGCGCTGCTCTGGGGCGGCTGGCACTGGGGCAGCCGGTACCGGGTGTGGGCACAGGCCCTCACCGGCGGAGGAGTGGGGGTGCTCTACCTGTCCCTCTTCGCCTCGTACGCGCTGAACGACCTCATGGGCTTCTTCCCGACCTTCGCCTTGATGTTCCTCGTCACGGCCGGGGCGGCGGCGATCGCCCTGCGGCAGGAGTCCATGGCCATTGCGATCATCGGGATCGTCGGCGCGTTCCTCGTTCCCGTCATACTCGGGGCGTCGGACTACTCGACCTCGGACGCCGCGGCGACCCGAGGACATTCGGCGCTGCTCATAGGCTACATCCTCGTCCTGGATGCGGGAATCCTGTGGCTGGCGACGTTCCGCAACTGGCGCTGGTTCGTCCTGCTGGGATTCCTCGGTTCGCTCGCTGTCTTCGGCATGTGGCACGCGACCTCCGGCGACGAGGTCTCGGCACTCAGCGCCCACGGCGCGTTGACTGCCATCTTCATATTCTTCGTGGCCGCGACCACGTTGTTCCACCTGATCTGGCGGCGCGTGCCGGAGCCGACGGACCTTACCCTGATGTCGCTGAACGCGGCCATGTACTTCGGAATCAGCTATCACCTCCTCTGGAGCGACTACCAGGGCTGGCTGGGCCTCGTCAGCCTGCTCCTGGCGGGTCTATACGGACTCCTGGGATACGTCGCGCTGCGAGTCAGCCGGGAGAACAGGAGGCTCTTTCTGTTCGCCAGCGGCATCGCCATCGTGTTTCTTACGGTGGCGATACCGGTCCAACTGCACAGAGGATGGATCACCGTGGCCTGGGCCGCCGAGGGCGCGGTCCTGTTCTGGATCGCATCACGGGAGGGCATTCGCCAACTGCAGGTGTGGGGTCTGGGCGTCTTCGGCCTGGTGCTGATACGCCTTCTTGCCTTCGACACGTTTGTAGACAGAGCGGACTTCCGCCCCCTGGTCGAGGACAGCATGTTCCTGCCCTTTGCCCTGAGCATCGTGGCCTTCTACGCCGCAGCGTTCTTTGTGAAGCAGGATCAGAAGGTGCTGCGGCCGTGGTTCTATCCGCTCATGGTGCTCGTTGCCAGCTTGCTCACCGTCTGGCTGTTCAGCGCCGAGATCGTGAACTTCGCGGGCAGCAGGATAATCGCCGCGCGGATCGATCATGCGACAGCGTCCCACATTGATAGCCTGGAAAACGCGAGAGCCCTGGGCCTGGTCGCCCTGTGGGCCGCGTACGGGC
>CAZNMB010000250.1:0-3719 GCA_964574095.1 uncultured Dehalococcoidia bacterium | reverse complement strand
CCCGCGCCGGCGGCCTCATCGAGGAGCCCCGCCGCCTGCTCCGCGCCTGCGTCAACCGCTTCGTCGAGATGCCCGCGGACAGCATCCGCGAGAAAACCTTCTGCTGCGGCGGCGGCGGCGGCCTCCTCGCCGACGAGCTCATGGACCTCCGCATGAAAGGCGCCCTCCCCCGCGTCCAGGCCCTCAAAACCACCCCCGCCGATACAATGGCCACCATCTGCGCCATCTGCAAAGCCCAGTTCCCCCACGTCTTCTCCCACTACGACGGGGGGGGACCTCCTGTTCTCCGACAGTTTTGGCGATCCGCTCAGCGGGTGGGAAGCCTACTCGGGCAGCGAGGGTTGGGCGTCCTATTCCGGGGGCTCCCTTCACGTCTATGACTATACCTACGGACTGCACGGGGAGGTGTCGTACCTTGACCGCAGTTTCGCGGACTTCGTACTGGAGGTAGAGACGTGGTTGGTGTCAGGGTCGGAGGACAACTGGCATACTGTCGTATGTCGCAGTGACCGAGGCGGCGACTACTATCACTTCGGCGTGAGCGCGGATGGCTACTACGAGATACTCAGGTTCACCGATGGAGAGGTGACGGTCTTGGCGGGCCCCGAGTCCTCGGGATTCATCAATACGGGATACGGTGCGCGGAACTTGGTCCGTGTCGAATGCGTCGGGAGCAGACTGAGTCTGTGGGCGAACGGCAATCTCCTGGCCACCGTGAATGACAGCAGCTACTCCAGCGGCTACATTGGATTGGGGTGCGACGCCCTGGGCTCCACGTTTACGGAGGTCGCGTTCGACAACTTAGTGATTGCCAGCCCGTAGGCTTGCGCTCGGGCGCCCGCCAGCGCGGGAGGAGCACCGTTGACAGAGGGCGTCCAGCAGGAAGCTGGCCAGTCAATTGCCCCTCCCGACCAGCCTCAGAGGTCGGCGCGCAGGACGGCCCGGATCATGTTCTCCGCCGAGAAGTCCCCTTCGGAGACCACCGCCAGGGATGTCTCCCTGCCGAAGATCACGTCGCGGATCGCAGGGGCATCAAGCCCCTGCCTCTGGAGACCCTTGGCCCTAAGCGACAGGTCGCGCAGGTACGCCATGCACGCCCGCAGTGCCTCCCGGCCGTTGGGGACGATCTTGCCCAGCGCGGTGAACAGGACGAGCCTGTCGGTCCTGAGATCGACAATCCTCTGCATCGATCTCACCGTCAGCCCAATGTCATCCTCCGCGCGGGTGGCCATCGGCTTCTCAGTGACGAAGAGGTCTCCGCAGAAGCACCAGCCCCTGCTCGCCTCCACCAGGGCAACGTGTCCCATGGAATGCCCCGGCGTCTCGACCACATCGAAACGGAATCGATCGGTCGCTATCGTCTCCGGGAGGGGCCCCACCACGGTCGGCTCCGGGTAGCCCCAGACCGTCTGCCGGTAGGCGGGCATCGCGGGGACCCGGCCTATCAGCGGGATGGACTCAGGGGACGCGAATATCCTGATGCCGAACCTGTCCATGAGGGCCCGGTTGGCGCCGATGTGGTCCTCGTGGTGATGTGTGTTCACCACCAGCTTCAGGTCTTTCCCTTCCAGGAAGTCGGCCAGCTCCCCGGCGGTATGACTGCAGCCGGTATCTATGAGGAGGCCGTCAACCAGGTACACCGCGACCCAGTACAGCACCCGCCCCTCCAACTCACGCCCCATCCTGACCTGCGTCACTTCCTCGAACCGATCGACCTCGATCATGCCTGTCCACTCCGCGAATCCGCGCCCCGTCGCCGGCTCACCTCTTCCATATGCCCTGCTTCTTGTACTCCTGCATCAGGCCGGAGTAGTAGGGCATATAGAAGTCCATCGCCTCCCTGTTGCTCTGAGTGATCTCCCCTTTGATCTTCGCGGGCACCCCGGCGACGAAGGAGCCGTCCGGCACCTTCGTGTTCTCGGTTACCACAGCGTTGGCGGCGACCAGACAGCGGTCGCCGATCTCGGCATCGAGGAGGATGGTGGCGCTGTTGGAGATGAGCGCGCCGCTGCCGACTTTGCCCTCGACGACGCAGCAATGGCCGATCATTGTCCCGTCGCCCACCCTGGCATTGTGCAGTACGCTGTTGTCCTCGATGTGGCAGTTGCTGCCGATACGGACCGGCTCGATATCGCCCCTGATGACGACGCCCGGCCAGACACTCGTGTTCTCGCCGATCTCGACATCGCCGACGAGACAGGCCGTATCCGCCACCAGGGCCGAATCGGCCACCTTCGGCGTCTTTCCATTGAACGTCACGACGATCATTCCGCCCTCCTGCTGACCGATGTTGGTTTATACTGCTCCGTGAGTCCGGGACGGCCCCGACTAGTCCCACGAGTAATGCTTGCCCCGCCTCGAAGCCCACCCCTCCACTCCATCGCGCCGAATAAGATCGAGGTGCCGTTCCAGGTTCACATGAATGCTCTTGAGGCGTTCGAGCTTCTCACACGTCTGGTAGTCGCCGCACTCCCAGCACCCATCCCGGCTGCCCGAGACCACGCACCGCCTCACCGCGCACTCGGGGTCACCGCCCCCTTCCCGGCACGGGGCCGGGCACTCGAGTCCGGCGATGCTTCTCAGGACCTCAAGGAACCCGGCGTAGTCCCGGAACGCAGCGTGCCGCGCCGACTTCAGCTCCGCGTACTTCTCGAAGTGAAGGTCTCCGAGCATCCCTTCCAGCTCCCGCACCCGGGCGAAGAGCTCCTTGCGCGACGGAATGCAGTCCGCGCAGTACAGGCCGCAGTACGATGTGAGTATCCTGTCCTCGTTCATGGAACCCAGCGCTCCTGACGGGCACGGGCGTTCGCCCGCGCCTACTCCCTCAGAAAGACCGGTTTGCGTTTCTCCGAGAAGGCGCTGACGCCCTCCCGGCCGTCGGCGTGCGCCGCGCAGTTGCGGATGCCCGCGCGCTCCCGCTCGATCTGAGACTCGAACGAGGTATGGAAAGAGTCCGTGAGCAACTGCTTCGACCAGCCGAAGGAGTGTATCGACCGCTGCGCCAGGTCGCGCGCCATCTCCATCGCCCTGTCCAGGACCTGCCCGTCATCCACGACCTCGGTGACCAGCCCCCAGGCCAGCGCCTGCTCCGACGGTATGGGACGATCGAAGGCCAGGATCTCAAGGGCGCGGGCCAGACCCACGATCCTGGGTAGCGTGTGCGACCCGCCGCCGTCGATGCACAGTCCGGCCGACGTGTAGGCCTGCTGGAAGAAGGCCGACCGGGCCATGACGCGGAAGTCGCACGCCAGCGCGACCGTGAACCCGGCGCCAGCGGCCGGGCCGTTGACCGCCGCAATCACCGGCTTGCGCATCCGGCGAATTTCCACCACCAGCGGGTTGACGCGCGCCACGAGTTGATGGAAGGCGGGGGCAAACCCATCGGGGTTCCGGAGCACCCACTTCAGATCGCCGCCCGAGCAGAAGGCCTTGCCCCTGCCCGAGAAGACCACGGCCCGCACGCTGCTGTCCGCTGAGAGCGCGAGGACGTGGCTCAGCGCCGCCTGCGCCGTATCGAGATCGACCGCGTTGTACACCTCGGGCCGGTTCAGCATCAAGACGGCCACCGGCCCGTCGCGCGTGACCTCCACTTTCTCTGTCATCTGCCTGCACCTCCTCGCACTTTCGGTAGGCGTCCCCAGTACCTAGCTGTAGCATTCAGCGCCACTCGATTCCGCAATGAGAGACCCTTCACTGCGTTCAGGGTGACAGGACAAACA
>CAZNMB010000249.1:0-3721 GCA_964574095.1 uncultured Dehalococcoidia bacterium | reverse complement strand
CCACGGTGATGTAGCTGCTCCCCCAGGACAGCCCCGTTGTCTCGATGTCGAGACAGACGGCCCTGTCGGCGAAGTCCCCCAGCAGACGCCATTGCTCGCGCGCTGGGAGCCGCTGCTGGAAGTAGCAGGCGTCGCGCTCGTCCAGGTATCGAAGGGATTCCTCGAGGCCGTGCCGGAGGCCGGCCAGGCGGCACCGCTCCGGGGCAGGCTCCGGTCGCTTCAGGGCATCCCGCCAGGTGAGGACCCCCTGCTCCCACAGGGACAGCTCGGTGGCGGGCCCGACGCCCGGGAGGTGGAGGAACGTGTGCTGCAGCACGGGACTATTGTACCGCCGCGACGCGACCGTGCAAACCGCCCGGGGTCGGAAGCCGGGGACCGCGACTATGGGGAGGCGCGGGACGGCATTGCCTTTCGTGCTATAATCTCACCACATTCTCGCGGGGAGCGATTGTGGACAGGCGCATCACCGAGGAAGAGCTTCAGAGGAATGACGGCCGGGACGGGCGTCCCGCCTGGGTCGCGCGCAACGGGAAGGTGTATGACGTATCCGGGAGCAGGCTGTGGTCGGGGGGCATGCACCAGCGCCGTCATCAAGCCGGGAAGGAGCTGACGGCGGACTTCGCCGCGGCTCCCCACGATGAAGGCGTCCTGCAGCGCGTCCCGATGGTCGGTCAGCTCGCGACCGCTGAGACCGGGAAGCTGCATCCTCTACTGGCCTTCTATCTCGACCTGCACGCGCATCCGATCGCGGTGCACTTCCCCACCGCCCTCACGGTAGCCGCCGCCGGGTTCCTGGTCCTCTATCTCCTGACGGACATCGTCGGACTTGTTGACAGCGCGTACTACGCGCTGCTGAGCGGGGTCGCGATGTCGCCGGTAGCCATCGCGGCGGGCGTCACAAGCTGGTGGTTCAACTACGGGCACAGGCTGACCGGCGTCTTCAGGGGTAAGGCCGTTCTGGCGGCAGCCCTGCTTGCCGTCGGAATCGCGGCCGCGGTGCTGTGGGCAACGAACCGCGACGCGCTGGTTGAGCGCCAAAGCGTCGGCTGGGTCTACTTCGCGCTGGTCATGGTCATGGTGGGCCTGGTGGCGTCTCTGGGCAAACTCGGCGGCGAGCTTGTGTTCCCTTCAAGAAGGCGGTAGCGGAGCAGCCCCCAACACCACACTCCCCAAGGCCGGGCCCCTTGCTCGCTCACCTGCCCGCATCGTCATGACTTCCGCAGGCAGCTTTCGTGCCAGAACCGCCCGTGATACCTCACGCCGCCCCTGTAGACGGGCTTCGAACACCCGGGGCACTTCCCCTTCGCCCTGGGGACTTCCGTTGGACGCGTCGTTGACAGTCTGTATCCCATCATATCCCTGCCGACCTCTGCTTCACTGCCGCAGCGGTCTCCGGCTGCTTTCATCCTACAGTCCCGGGCGGATGGAGTCAGTGACGAAAGTCTCCCGGAGAGGACGGACATCACGATTTCGTTTGGCGGCGCCGGTCCCGCCCGCGCCGGAGCGACGAGGCCGGAGAACATCCGGGTTGCACCCTTGACTTGGCGTGTTACCATACTCACAGAGGGGGGTGGCAGTATGGAGACATCGCGAAACCTGACCGACGGGCTGCAGGAGATGAAGGGCCACCTGGAGAACGTCGCTCATGCCGTAGACTCTTTGTCCAAGCGTACCGAAGAGGTCATGACCGAGCTGGCGAGGATCAAGGAATCACAGAACGAGGTGCTGGCCGGGTTGGCCCTCTACGAGAGGGCGCGACGGCTCAAAGAAAGCCTGGGGCTGGAGCAGGACCCGCCGGCGCGCGAACGGAGCCCCTGGGACGAGATTCAGGCGTACTGTCGCAACTGCACGCGGATGACGCCCATCAGCGAACCCTCCGCTGTTTTCCAGGATGGCCGCACGACCGTCAGGGCGAAGTGCAGGTACTGCGGGACCATGGTCCTGAGGACGCTGGCCTAGCGCCGCGAAAGCGACGGCCCCCGCGCACACGAGGAAGAGCGCGTCCTTCCGGAGGCGCTTCACACTTCAGCGCTGTTCCACCCGCGAGGTTCGCGCCGACGGCATCACCCCGGGCCACCTCAGCATTGCACGAACATCCGGATGTCTGCCTTTCCATAAGTACATCGAAGTATATGCTGGAGATCCGCGTCCAATGGTGATCCAGGGTTTGAACTTGCACGCAGGAATTGGCCTTCTTCTGTACTTGAATTTAGTGAAGGATCATACTGTCGGTGATGTCTAATATCAATCTAATTATCAGAAACGAAAAGAAAGAAGACTTCAGAACTGTTGAGCAACTCATACGCGAAGCATTTTGGAATCTCTATGTCCCGGGATGCAACGAACATTTCATTGTGCACAATCTCAGAAACAGCAGCGATTTCATTCCGGAACTTGACTTTGTTGCCGAAGAAGAAGGCCGGATTGTGGGGCAGATTGCCTACAGCCGCGGGATTATTGAATGTGAACAAGGTGAGCAAAGAGAAGTTATCAGCTTTGGGCCTGTAAGCGTACTGCCTGCGTTTCAGAAACGGGGCATAGGCAGCGCTCTAATTACTCATACAATTGATCTTGCACGGGACATGGGGTATCCCGCCATTTGCATATACGGAGACCCCAGATATTACAGCCGTTTCGGTTTTAGATGTGCTGAAAGATACGAAATCAAGACTGCCGACGACAAGTTCGCGGTTGCCTTGCTGGTACTGGAGCTGAAGCAGGGTCTGTTAAACAACATGCCGGGAAGATTCATTGAGAGTGATGCCTTCGGGGTCGATGAGAACGAATTTGCGCGATATGATGCCACATTTCCCTTGAAGGAAAAAACTGAAAACGACTCACAGCGGGAATTCAGACTCTTGGCAAGCCTGAGATATTGAGCGCCGGTTAGGCGGGATGAGTCTTCGGCTTTCTACTGTCTTCATGCCAGACAACCTTCTTCCAGCAATCAGAAATACAAGGATTTCTGCACAGACTTGAACTTGAGAAGCTCTTCTTCTCAAGTGAAACTAGTGACACTTTATGAGTATTTGTGATACGACTATCGTCTTTTCTCTTCTTGTGATCAGTTGGTAAACATCGGAATGTCTGATCTACCTGCACTGTGACCATGCATCCCGCAAGGAATCAATAACAATTCTGCCACATCTCTCCTACACGATGGCCAAGTATTCCCGAAGAGTTGTAGATGTAGCTACATTTGTGGCAGCCTCAGGGATCACGTCCATTTCGTGAGTATCTTCTCCCTTTGGAAAGTCTTCGTGCTGACAAAGAAGAGAATCACATCGACCAAGAGGATAACGGCAGAAATGATGAAGAGGTTGGTCGTATTAAGAGATAATGAGCCTATCTCGCTCGCAACGTAAATTGGAAGATACGGCAGAGCGATCAGCCCCGCAAAGAGCTGGGCAGCACGCGCGTCGCTTACTCTCGCCGATATGATGACACTCGCCTGCACGGAAAGAATGGCCGACAGTGGTGCGACCAGCAACATTATGACGCCCATGGTCCAATTCGGGAAATAAGAATAGCCCAACGTCTGGTGAGTGAACTGATTTGAGAGCGCCATGAACACGGCGGCGCCAATATAGATGGCCACGATGGGCGGCAAGAAGGCCGCAATGCTTTTGCCCAGAAGAAGCTCGCCATCCGTTATGGGCGTCGCCAGAAGCGGCTCGAGGCTCTTCTCGACCTTTTCGCCCACCAAGCTGTAGGAAGCTAT
>CAZNMB010000248.1:0-3740 GCA_964574095.1 uncultured Dehalococcoidia bacterium | reverse complement strand
ATTCCCAGCACCATGCCCACGTTGCGTACCGCAGCCAGTATCCCCGAGGCGATACCGAAGTGCCAGGGAGGCACGCTGCCCATGACGGCGCTGTTGTTCGGGCTCTGGAAGAGCCCTATCCCGATGCCGACGACTACCAGATGCCAGATGACCTGACTGGCACTGGAAGAGGCGTTCAGGCCGCTCAGCAGGTAGAGGCCCACGGCGGTGATGGCCATGCCGCAGAAGGCCAGGCCCCTGGTGCCGATGCGGTCGGACAGCATGCCGCTCACCGGCGCGACGGCCAGGGTGGCAAAGGGAGACACCGCAGGCCCACCTTGAGTATGCTGTAGTGGAGGGTGATCGTGAGGTAGAAAGGCGTCAGGAAGATCACCGCGTACAGGGCCATGAAGTTCAGCATTGCGCTCATATTGGCGAAGCTGAAGCGCCGGCTCTTGAACAGGGACAGGTTAAGCATCGGCTGTGGCGACGTTCGCTCTATCCAGATAAAGACGGCGAAGAACACGACTGCGATTCCCGCCAGCGCGAGGCACGACGGTGAGGTCCAGCCCCAGTCTTCCCCCCTGTTGGCGAACAGCAGGAGCGAGGCCAGGAAGATAAATGCCGTCAGGGCCCCTCGCCAATCGAGGCGCTGGTCGGGCTTGGTGCTGCCCCGGGGTATGATCCGCGCCCCCCAGATCAGGGCCGCGATTCCAATGGGGACGTTGACGTAGAAGACGTAGCGCCAGCTCAGGTACTCCGCGATCAGTCCGCCGAGTGTCGGGCCCAGTCCCAGTGCCGTAGCGATGCTGATAGCGTAGATGCCCATGGCCTTGCCGCGCTCTGCCGGAGGGAAGACCGACGTCACGATGGCGTAGCCGACTGCCATCATCATGCCCGCAGCAAGCCCCTGGATGGAGCGGAACGCGATGAGCATCCACACGCTCTGCGACGCGCCGCAGAGAATGGAGGCGGCGACAAAGCCGGCGAGGCCGTACAGATATACCCTCTTGTACCCGACCATGTCGCCCAGCCGGCCGTAGAGCAGTATCAGGCAGCTTATCGTCAGCAGGTAGATAGTCGGCACCCACTGCACAATAGAGATATCGGTCTTGAAATACTCGGTGATGTTGGGGAGCACGGTGTTGACGATGCTGCCGTCCAGTGGCCCCATGAAGCTGCCCAGCATTACGGCCGACAGCACCAGCCACTTGAGGTCGATCCCTTTCCTTACCGCTGGTGTGCTGGTCTGGGACATACCCTTCTCCTTCTACTTCGAGGCGGCTCCCGTCCGCTCGCGCGCCGCCGAGCGCGCGGCGTTGTCCGCCATGCGCTGCAGCAGCGCCAGGGTCTGGCGTCGCTCCTCCTCAGAGAACCCTTCGGCCAGCGTGTCGGTCCAGGAAGCCAGGACCGAGAAGAGCCTGTCCTCGATTCCCCTCGCCCTGTCCGTCAGGTAGACGAGGTTGGTCCTGCGGTCGGCGTCGTCCATCCGGCGCTCGACGAAACCGGCGCGCTCCAGCTTGTCGAGCGCGTGGGCCACGGAGCCCTTGTCCATGCTGAGGACTCGCGCGAGGTCGCCCTGGCTGATTCCGTCACCGTGGTACAGGGCGGCCAGGAGGCTGTGCTGGCCCTTGCCCACGCCCAGCGGCTCGAGCTCGCCGGCGATGCGGGCCCGGCCGATCCGGTACAGGATCGAAATCCAGCGACCGATAGACTCGCCGCGGGCAGTGGGCATGAGGCTATGGTATCAGAGGTCAGTTGCACGTGCAACTACTTCCGCGGCTGGGTATGGGAGCGTGATGCAGAGCAAAGAAACGCGTGGCCAGAGGGGCGATCGTGTCAGGCGCTCCGAGCTGCGGTCCGCGCTTCACGGCGCGGACCTTTGTTCATGCGTGATTGTGGCAGTGGATCGTACAAGTTGAAGAAGGAACGATTCTTGCCGGTCCATGTGTTAGAATAGCCGGAGCCGGCCACGGGGATGCGGCCTTGAAAGACGAGCCTCCGCCTGTGTGGGATGACAACTGCAGAATGAGAAGGGAATCGTTGTGAAGCCATTGGACGAGTATAGAAGCCGCGGCCAGGATCTGTACCATGAGCTACATCTTTCGACGTATCCAATAGCAATAAAGTACATAGAGAGTGAAGACGAGATTCCTGAAGGTGCTGTGAGACCATCGGCATTTGGGGGGAAGATGGCGTTGTGCCAGGCTTTCACTCAGGCGCGTCGCTGGGGATCACTCGTTGCCATGACGTCTGATGACAATTTCTGCACCCCGGCAACAGCGATGCACAGGTGGGAGGACATAGCCTTGGAGGATCTGATTGAAAGCCAGGTGCGACAGGGATGGCACAAAGACATTGAGGCTGAAAAGAGAAGATTCGCACCTTTGGCAGGGCTATTCGGAGAGCAAGAAGTCGTAAAGTACATCGGGTTGATTTGCTCGCCGTTGAAAGAGACGACGGTTATTCCGGACACGGTGCTGATATTCTGTGATGGGGTTCAACTAACCCACATCATACACGCATTGAGCTATGAACATAAACATGTTCCAGTTTCCTCCTTTGAAGGTTTTGGAGAATCATGTATCAAAGGAGGTCTCATTCCATTTCTAACGCAGAAACCCCAGGTTGTAATACCAGGTGCTGGCGATCGATCGTTTGCCGCAATTTCGGAACACGAAATTGGAATAGGAATGCCAGCGTTTCTGTTGTCTTATGTGATGGAGAACCTGTTCAAAACAGGTGGAACTATGAATATTGGCTTTCCGATGAGATCCATGCTTCCCATGGGATTGAGTGAGACACTGACACCAGGCTTCAAGTTCCTTCGTGAACGAATGGACAGGAACAAGTAGGTCATTGCAGGGCGCATTCTTGCTGATGCCCTGCCCCCCGAAAAGCCGGGGGTTCAAGTCCCCCTCATCGCCCATCGAGATACGCGAAGATTCTCCTCGACGTTTCGCCTCCGCCGCGCGGGGTCGTCTCGAGTGACGGCGCAGCGTCCCCGCCTTCAGCGGAGGGGTTCATCCTTCTCGGGGTGCGTGTGCGGCGGCTCGCCACATTCGCGCGCGGCTGTAATGCGGGCCCTCACCATCGCTGCGATGAACACCAGGAATCCTACCAGAAGTATGGCGAGACCCACCGTCACCGCCACAGGAAGGGATTCGAACAGCCTGTCCAGCGCCCGGTATACCCCGTATCCTGCAAGGACGGCAAGGCCAGTGGCTATCATTGCGCCTGCTAGAAGTCCCATCTGCTCACCTCCAAGTCAACATCCGGCCCGCTGGCAACGTGGTTTCGGGGAAACCTCCCCGCCCCTCTGTCGGTCAACGCCAACGCTCTAATCGTTCCAGAATAGTACCACAGGCACTCAGCATCCTCAAGGCTGAGTGCCGGGATCTTTCGACGCCTCTGCGATGGCTGGGCAGCTATCTTTCTACCGCGCCTTCCACTCTGTCTTCATCTTCCCGGCAACCTCAATCCAGAAGGACCCTGGATAGTGCTTGCTCAAACTTCAATGCCGCCGCTTGCCGAAGTCCCGGCCCGACATGGCTGCGGGTATCGAGGGTGATCGCCACTGATGCATGGCCCTGTCGCTCTTGCGGTGAATCATCGGCGAGAATGGGCAAGCAGTGGGAGAAAGACAGACAGACACCCGGGGCCTTGCTCCTGGTCCTCGGGAGATGCCTGTCCAGTTTGTGGTTCTGGAGCGGCAAGAATCGTTCTTCTGGCTGAGGCCGCTTCTCTCGGCTGCACAGGCT
>CAZNMB010000247.1:0-3754 GCA_964574095.1 uncultured Dehalococcoidia bacterium | reverse complement strand
GTCGTACTCGACAGGTTCAGCAAGCTCGCCACGGAAGCTCAGAAGCAGGAGTGGATGCCCCAGATCTGCGAAGGGCGGAAGGTCGGCTGCTTCGGGTTCACCGAGCCCGACACGGGCTCCAACCCGAAGATGATCAAGACGACGGCTGTCGAGGTGAATGGCGGTTTCGTCCTCAACGGCACGAAGCGGTTCATCACGAACGCGCCCTGGGCGGATGGGATGTTCGTTTTCGCCAAGCTCGAGGGTGATATCAGCCTGTTCTTCGTGGAGACGAATCTGCCCGGGTTCTCCACGAGCAAGAAGATGGAAAAGCTGGGACTGAGAGGCACCGATCTTTCTGACGTGATTCTTGATGACGTCAAGGTGCCCACCGACCATCTCATGGGCGGTCGCGGAGGCAAGTTCGACGCCCTGAAGGACGCGATGACGATCGGCAAGCTGTGTCTCAGCGCACAGTGCGTCGGGCTGATGCAGGCGTCGCTGGACGAGGCTATCAAGTACGCGATGAACAGGATGCACTTCGACGAGCCCATTTTCGAGCTGCAGGCCATACACTGGCTCCTCGCGGAGATGGCGTGCGGCCTCGAGGCGTCGCGCTGGCTGACCTACAGGGGTGCGTACCTAAAGGACCAGGGCCTAGACACGATCAAGGACATGGCGATCACCAAGCTCTTCGTGACCTCAACGGCGGTCAACGTGGCCCGGTGGGGGATGCAGGTGCACGGCGCCTACGGCATCAGCAAGGAGTATAAGATCGAGCGCCTCTTCAGAGACGCCAAGATGTACGAGCTTCTGGAGGGCACGTCCGAGATTCAAAGGGAGCTGATCGTCAAGCGACTCCCGCGGTAAGGGCGCTTGCACATTCCTTTGCCGAGGGCTACACTGCCGGTGGTGGGCGTTGCACGGAGCGCGGGGACCAGCGCCCGGAGAGCGAGTCCTCGCCCTGAGATCAAGTTGCGCCAAGGAGGGCTGCGATGAACTTCAAGCTGACAGAGGAACAGACGCAACTGCGGAAACAGTTCTTCGACGTCTGCAAGGAGATGGCAAAGAAGAAGCCGGAGGGCTTCATAGGGCTGGAGGGCGCCTACGACACGGCCAGGGGCTGGGAGTACCACCTCTGGTGCGCGAAGGAGTTCGCCAAGAAGAACTGGCTCACGCTCGGTTGGCCCAAGGAATACGGCGGCCAGGGGACCATCATGGACAAGGTGTTCCTGTCCGAGGCGACCGGCTACTACGATGTGCCGGGCGTGGACATCTTCGGTGTGGACATGCTGGCGCCAACGCTGCACGCGGTGGCCAGCGAAGAGATCAAGCGGGAGTTCCTCCCGTCCATTGCCTCCGGAGAAAGGATGTGGTGCGAGCTGTGGAGCGAGCCCAACGCCGGCTCGGACCTGGCGGCGCTCAGCACGTCCGCGGTCAGGCAGGGCGACGAGTACGTCATCAACGGACAGAAGATCTGGAACACCGGCGCTCACCGCGCTCACTGGGCATTCGCCCTGGTGAGAACGGACCCTCACGCCGATCGCAAGCAGAAGGGCATCACCTTCCTGCTGTTCGACATGAAGACACCCGGCATCACGATCAAGCCCCTGAAGTACATGGACGGGTGTCACCTCTACAACGAGGTCTTCCTCGATGACGTCCGGGTGCCCGTGAAGAACGTGGTGGGGCAGGAGAACCAGGGCTGGGCCGTCACGCAGACTCTGGCCAATTTCGAGAGGTCGAGCCTTGGCGCCATCATGGCAATGCACCGCCAGTTGGAGGATCTGGTCACGTACTGCAACGAGACGAAGGTTGAGGGGGTGCCGCTGGCCGCGAATCCCCTTGTCCGCAACAGAATAGCCGAGGTGGCCACAGACCTCTGGGCTGCGCATGCGTTGGCGTACCGCATCGCCGACGGGCAGGCCAAGCAGCAGATGGCCGCATTCGACGCGTCCGCCGTCAAGGTGTTCTCGGGCGAACTGCAGGCGCGAATGGCCCAACTTGGCTGCGAAATCCTCGGCCCATACGGTCAGGTCAAGCATTCGAAATGGGCGAGCTTCGAGGGTTTCTTCGAGAAGTGGTACCAGCAGTCCTTCATACTGAACGTGGCGATGGGCACGAACGAGATCCAGCGCAACATCATCGCCTGGTACGGCCTGGGACTGCCCAGGATGAAGTAGCCGGACATCAACTTCGGACTCAAAGGAGCACCGCCATGGATATAGCCTTCACCGAAGAACAAGAGATGCTGCGCAAGTCGGCGCGCGATTTCCTATCCGCGGAGTGCCCCAAGACCAAGGTCAGGGAACTCGAAGACGACGATAAGGGGTACTCGCCCGAGCTTTGGGAGAAGATGGCGGGCCTGGGATGGATGGGACTGGCGATACCCGAGCAATACGACGGCATGGGCATGAGCTTCCAGGACCTCACTATCCTGATCGAGGAAATGGGCAGGAACGTCCTGCCTGGGCCTTTCGGTCCCACGGTCGTCGAGGCCGCGTACTACCTGCTCGAAGCGGGGACAGAAGAGCAGAAAAAGCAGTACCTGCCCCAGATCGCCAACGGCAAGGCCATATTCAGCACGGCCGTGCTGGAGCCGGGCGGCGTGTACTATGAGCCGGCAGGAATAAGGCTCAGGGCTACCGCCGAGGGGGACAACTTCATCCTGAGCGGCACCAAGGTCTTCGCCGAGATGGCAAACGTCGCTGACCAGATCATCTGCGTCGTTCGGACCGGCAAGGGGGCTGCGCCCGAAGACGGCATCAGCCTGCTGCTAGTGGACGCCAAGACGCCCGGCGTGCACCGCGAAGCGATGCCCACTATTGCCTTCGACAAACTGTGTGAGGTGCGATTTGAGAATGTCAGCGTCCCCAGCCGGAATCTGCTTGGGGAACTGGGTAGGGGCTGGGCGACCGCCAAGAACGTGCTGCGGAAGGGAGCCATAGCCAAGGCGGCCGAGTCCATCGGCGGCATGCAGGCAGCCGTTGACATGACCGTCGCCTACTCCAAGGAACGGTCACAGTACGACAGGCCGATCGGGTCTTTCCAGGCGCTGCAGCACATCATGGCGGACATGTGGATCCTCACCCAGACGGCCAAGTACCTCGTCTATCAGGTCGCCTGGATGGAGTCAGAGGGAATGCCATGCGACATGGAAGCCGGCATGGCCAAGGCCTACGTCAACGAGAAGTACAAGTGGGTCACGGAACGAGCGGTGTCGCTGCACGGCGGCATCGGCACCAGCCGTGAGCACGATGCGGGACTCTACTACCGCAGGGCCAAGGCGGCCGACACGGCCTTCGGCGACACGGCCTTCCACAGAGAGGGCGTGGCCGGCAGAATAGGATTGCTTTCATAGGCCCTTTTGTAGTAGAATCCGATCACAACTGTGGCTGGCTGGTTGGTGCCCGTGTGAAGAGGCATGGGCTGGCGGTTGATCACCGTTTGGGAGTATGTTTCTCGGGGGATTGCCCCCTCTTGGATGGAGCGGGAGACGGGACTCGAACCCGCGACAACCTGCTTGGAAGGCAGGGGCTCTACCACTGAGCTACTCCCGCGGAATTGAAGCAATTCTACCTCCAAATACCTCAGGTTGTCAAAGAACCCAGACTCACAGCACAAGAGATGCCCACTACCACAGAACAGACAGCGGCCGCCCGTCAATGGCAGGGACGCAGAAGGCCGTGGCCCCACACTGACGACGCCAGCCATCGCCAGTCGGTCACGAAGCGCCGCAGCGGCACACTGAGGACAGAGCCATGAGGATATGCCT
>CAZNMB010000246.1:0-3756 GCA_964574095.1 uncultured Dehalococcoidia bacterium | reverse complement strand
CCCGCGGCATCGGCCCCGACGGCGTTGATATGGCTGCCGGGCACGACCCATTCCCGCTTCACGACCGGTCGGGTCGCCGTGGTCAGGGTGCACACGATATCCGAGGCAACCGCCTCCTCGATGGTGACGGCCCGCAGCGGGTGCTGGGGGAAGTGTGCGATGAGCCTGTCAACCGCGGCGCGGGAGATGTCGAACACGCGCACCGACTCGAACTGGAAGAGCTCGGCGTGGGCCTGGAGCTGAGTGTACGCCTGCCGCCCCGCCCCGACGAGCCCCAGGGTGCGCGCGCCCCGGCGCGCCAGGTACTTCGAGGCGATGGCGGACGCCGCGCCCGTGCGATAGGCCGTAATCTCGGTGGCGTCCATGATCGCCAGGGGATATCCCGTCTCGGGGTCGTTGTAGACCAGTACGGCCATCACCGTGGGCAGGCCGAGGGCGCGGTTGTTGGGGTGGACGTTGGCCCATTTCATTCCCGCCGCCCCCGCCGCGGCCGCGGGCATGGCGCGGATGTCTCCCTTGTCCAGGACGAGGTAGGCCTTGGGCGGCATGGTCGCCTTGCCCGTGGCCCAGTCTCCCAGCGCCCGCTCCACCGCGTCGATGACGTCCCGAATGTTGAGCAGGCCGCGGACGTCCCTTCTGGTCAGAAAGAGCGTGGACACTGTGCCTTCCTTTCGTCAGCGCCCGTGGCCCGAACCGGCGGGCGCTTCCTGCGACTACCTGGCCCAGAACAGGGCCTCGCATCCGATCAGTTCCACCGAGGTCTCGGCGAAGCGCTGCTCGAGGGCGCGTCTGAGGCCATCGGCGTCGTCCTCCTTGTTCGTCATGGCCCCCATCCTGTTGACCCAGTTGAAGGCGAGAGTTGCCAGCGGGCCTCTCCTCACCCCGCGGTAGAGGAAGGTCGAGCCGAACAGCACACCGCCCGGGTTGAGCAGAGCCTTCAGGTGGTCGAAGGCGGCCCCTTTCGTCTCCATGTTGCCCGGCAGGCAGTGGAGCACGTTGAGCACGGCTATGGAATCGAACCCCGGGCCGTCGATCTCGATCGAGTCGAGCACGTTCCTGCGGTATACCTCAGGGCTGTAGCGGGCTACGCGCTTCGCGGCGACATCGAGGCAGTTGCAATTGAGGTCCATCAGTGCCAGGCGCGGGTTTGGGCCGGGGAACCTGCACCTGTCGAGGAAGTAGCCTGTCCCCACGCCGACGTCGAGGTGGTTCGCGGTGACGTGCCGGTCGTAGAGTTCCAGCATGCGGGCGACCGGGCAGTGCCAGACGAGGCGGCAGTTGAGCCGTAGCGCCCACCGGTCGTAGACCGACAGGAAAGGCCGGCTGTACAGGGCCTGACCCGCCTTCACCTGCTCGGGGGTTACGTCAGCTATCGCGCCGCTCCTTTGCTCGGCCAGCCCTAGCCGTAGTAGCAGATGTACGAGGACTCCTCCCCGACCTTGAGCTGGAACTTCTTGTTCGCCCCGACCACGAAGGTCTGGTCCGGCCCGTAGTCTTTCCAGCCGCGAGCGCCGGGGAGCTTCACCGTCAGCTTGCCGCTGATTACGGTCATGGCCTCCTGCTGGGACGTGCCGAACTCGTATTCCCCAACCGCCATCGCCCCGATAGTGGCCGGGCCCCTGGCGGTCTTAAGCCCGATCGAGATCACCTTCCCGTCGAAGTACTGGTTCACCTTCAGCATGTGGTTCTCCTTCGCTTCCAGAGTTGTTCAGCTCCATTGCTCCCCGGACCTGCCGCCGGCGGGAGCTACGCCACGAGCCCCTCGCCCTCCAGCGCCCGCGCCACGTCGCCCAGGCCCAGCTCATCGAGCCCGGCCCTGGTCTGCAGGCCGGAGGCGACGTCCCACCCCCGGATGCGGTAGAACTCGTCCATCATTCGCTCGAACTCGGCCCTGTCCACGACCATGCCCCTGCGGGCGAGGACAACGCCATCCGCGCCCGGGACCAGGCACTCGGGGTTGCCGAAGTCCCCCTTGAGCGGCGTAGTGAAGTTGTACTCGTCGATCACGTCATGCTCGCGGCCCCGGCGGCCCTCCCTGGCCAGGATAGCGCGCTGCAGGTTAAAGACCCTCTCGCCGATCCGGTAGAGCCCGGCCTCGTCCACGTCCCTTCCGGTGACCGCGGCGCAGACCTGGCTGTCGAGGGTGGGGTCGCCGACGGGGTTCTCGGGGTCGGCGGTGAAGTAGATCGGCCAGCCGAGGTCGCACATGATCAGGCTCTCCTTGGCGTACTCCCGGTCCTGAATCCGGGCCGCGGCCGCCGCCTTGCCCTCGTACGTGGAGAAGTCGCCCGCGATCTCGCTGCCGTAGAACCTCCGGGCCATCTCCCGGAAGGCGCCCGACGTGATCGCGCCCTTGCCGCCGCCCATGACGTTGGCCGCCCACTGTATGGCGGGGAGGCTGAGCTCGTGGAGGTGCTGGATCGGGAACCGGGGCTCGACCGCGTAGAATATGCCCGTGGTAATGTAGAGGCGCGCGCCGTAGATCTCGTTGTCGCCGCTGCCGGTCATGTAGTCCTTGATCAGGCCCTGCGCCTCGCTGCCCAGCGTCGCGGCCGCGGCGCGGGTGCCTCGGGCCAGCACGTCACCGAACCCCTCGCGGAGGGCTATCTTCCTCGCCAGCGTCTCGATGAACTCAAAGCTGCCGATCCGGGAAAGCGGTATGCCGGTGCCCTCATCGGTCAGGATGCCGGCCTTGTGGCAGCGGCTCAGCCACATGACCATCGTCTCGATGGCGCGGGTATCGATGCCGTAGTCGTCGCAGACCTCCACGGCCTTGAAAGCGACGTCGGTCCCCTCGCCGTAGTAGCGCTGCGCCCGCGTCCCGTAGAACAGCGCCGCCTGGCACATGAACTTCCTCTCGTTGCCGTCGGGCTTGGCGTAGACGGCCCGGATGCATCCGGCGATGCAGCCGTTGCACGCGCTCTTCTTCAGCCTGTCCGCCGGCCCGGACATTCCCAGGGTGAAGGCGGCCTCGGTGAAGGAGGGGCTCATGTCGCGAATGCGCTTCCGCAGCGCCGTCACCCTGTCCCGGTCGGCGGGCCCGACCTTCCGGTCGCCCGCGACGGCGATCGCCCTGAGGTTCTTCGAGCCCATCACCGCCGCCAGCCCGCCCGTGCCCGCCGAGTTCTCGGCGGCGAGGAAGGTGGCGAAGGTGACCATGTTGTCGCCCGCCGGGCCCACCGTCAGCACCCGCACGGACCTGCCGAGCTCATGGTGTATCTCCTGCTCCCGCTGGAAGGCGCTCTTGCCCTCCAGACGGGCCGCGTCCCGAAGCTCCACGCTGTCGCCGTTGACCCAGAGGTACGCGGGCTTCTCGGCCCTGCCGCGGACCACGAGGCCGTCGTAGCCGGCCAGCTTGAGATGCGCGCCCCACGACCCGCCCAGATTGCCGAACGAGAACCGGTTGGTGGCGGCGGACTTGCCGCAGACCTGGAACCTGCCGGCGAATCCGGGCACGCCGCAGACCGGGCCGGTCATGAAGAGCAGGCGGTTCTCGGGACCGAAGGCGTCCGCGCGGGGCGGCACCTCGTCCCAGTAGATTCTCGCGGCCATGCCCCTCCCGCCGAGGAAGAGCGACGAGTAGTCCGCAGTCGGCGAGCGGGTGACCTCTCCCGACGACAGATCGACCCTGAGTATCTCTCCGGCGTAGCCGTTGCGTGCCGTCACTGGCCCTCCTCGATCGACGTGCTCCCGCAGTTCATTAGAACATGTAGGCCCCGCCGTCCACCATGATCGTCTGTCCCGTGACGAAGTCGG
>CAZNMB010000245.1:0-3801 GCA_964574095.1 uncultured Dehalococcoidia bacterium | reverse complement strand
GGGACAACCGATGGTGATTATACTCAAACGGGGTGAAAAGGGCAACGGCGCACGAGGACCGGGGCACAGAGCGAGAGGGCCGTGACGCGCGGGCGAATGCGGAGGCTTCCGGGGGGTGGATCAGCCGGGGGCAGGGCCGCGCGGCTGCCTGGGGCGGTATACCCCTCTTCTCTCGCCGACCAGCTTTCGCGCCTCGTCTTTCCCCGCCAGCGCGAGGAGCACGATCGCCGGCGCGAGGGCGACGAGGGCTATGACCATTACCTCGGCGGCCAGGATCACGCCTGGCAGCATGCCCGAGACTCCGTCGGACACGCTGTTTGCCACGAAAGAGAAGAGGCCGTGGGTGCAGCCCATCTGACTCCTCCTACCCTTGTATTCGAGACTAGGGGTCAGGTGGCGGAGAGTCAACGGACCGGAAGCTCACTTCTCCTTGCGTTTCCCCTCGACATCTTCGGGCCGCGAGCGAATGGGGGGCCTTTCGCCTCTTCGGAGGCAGGTATGTAATGGGCGAGGCAGGGCCGCGGGCGGGGCATGGCCCGTGCACGGGTGCGTGCAAAGGACACGGCCAGGGATGGCCGTGTGACGCTCGGGCATGGCCTGTGCGCGGATGCGTCCGGGGCCACGGGCAGGATGCCCGTGCTACAGGATCACCTGGACAATGGCCCCGATGAAGGCGCCGCTGAGCAGGAGAATGCCTACCACCAGCGCGATCCTGTAGCGCAGCGGCGAATCCTGCACCTCGAGCCGCAGCATCTGATCGGTGGTGAGACCGGGGTCATACGGCTGGTAGCCCCGGCACGTGCGCTCGCGCAGGACCCCGTCGAAGATCTCGGGTACCTGGGGCGCGAAGCGCTGCAGGGCCTTGGCGCAGGTGATCCAGGTGAAGGCCCCGGAGCTCCTGCATCTCAACCCGGCGCGCTGCGGTTCGGGCAGGGGATCGCCGGTGACGGCTGAGAGGTAGTGGCAGCCTACGCAGCTGACGGCCGGACCGGTGCTAACAGCTATTTCGATACGGCCGACCCCGTGCTCGGCAGGAGCACCCGGTCGCTGTGACGTTGCAGTACGGTTCATACGTTACCGCCGTTGCCGGACTGCGGGTATTCCGGCCCGGCCCCACGAGAGTCGATGTGGAGACAAGGCCAGGGTACTACTGCGCAGCCGGGCCTGCAAGATCTACATTTCTCGCCACGCCCATTGTCGTCCACACGGGATCGTCCGGCCCCAGGGCAGCGGCCGCGACACCGTTGATCCGGAACTCAAGCCGGTCTCCGGACACAGCCCCTTCGTCTATCTCGGTGTCGGGATCGTCTCCGTAAGCAGGCATCAGGCCGTAGCTTCCGGCCCTGGCGACTGAAAATGCGCCGCAGACCACGCCGTCCGGGTCGAGGACCGTGATCACGGAGCCCGCGGGCAGGGGCGCCCCGTCGAGGGTGCTGTCCAGGCTGTAGAAGTCCACCCACCTGTTTGTGGGGGACGAGACCCCAAGCTCGGCCGTGCCGTTGTTGTAGTCAGCCCCGGCCGGCGCGATGATATCATCCTCTTCCCCGCCTCTGCCAATCCCGATAAGACCGGTGAGGGCGACCGCAAGGCCTACGAACACGACGAAGGCCGTCGCCGCCCGTACCTTCCATGTCGTCTTGGGCGGCCTGATCCGGCCCGCCGCTGAGGCCACTGCGGCAAGCCGATGCTGCAGGAAGCTCCGGCTTCCCCCACGTTCGCCCGCCGTCGGGGCCTCGGGCCCCGCAATCTCGTCCCGCAGGTCCACCCAGGTCTGCTTGCCGCGGTCCCAGACGAATCTGATGCCGGTCTGCACCCGGCCTTTCGTCTCGCCCGGCGATTTTGGTTTTCCTCCACCGGTGCCCAGCATGGTGCTGCCTCCGTCGCTAGCTGCCAGGGTAGACCAGTATGCCCCCGGTTTTCATGATGATCAGGTAGCCATGTCCGGGGCTGAGGTAGCGCAGGGTGTTGACCTCCGGCGGCAGCCCCGGATAGAAGGAAACCGCTCTGCCCTCGAAGCCGAGGACCGCAGAGTAGCATCCGTTGATTGAGGACAGGGCCTCGGTTACCGGCAGGGGCCCGTCGGCGAGGAAGCTCACCATGTTGGCCCCTTGGCTCAGAATCAACGGCGTCGTTGCCGGCAGGGGCGTGCCGGCTATTACGAGCTTCGCGGCCTGCTCCATCCGTATCCAGTACCCGTGGAACGGGTCCAGCGTCTGTAGAGTGTTCGCCGAGGCCGGCAGTCCGGGTCGATAGGAAAGCGTCGCGCCGCCGACCGTTTCGACGACGCTGTACTTCCCCGCGATGGTGGAAAGGACGGCGGCCACGTCGCGGTCTGCCGGCAGCACGTTGAAGGAGAAGAGATTCCATCCCCGATCAAGCCCGAGGCTGACCGAGGCCGCCGGGCCGGATGACTCGGCAGGCGCCGGCGTGGATACGGGCGATGGTCCGGGCGCGAGTGTAGGTCCCAGGGTCGGCTGGCAGGTGCCGGAGGGCACGGGACACAGACCGCTGCTGCAGGGCGACGGAAACGCCGTCGCAGCCGACAGGGGGTCGCGGTACGTCGTGACGACCCACCCGATCGTGCCCTCTGGTGTGACCACCTCCTCCACGCTGGTGACGTTGCCGAACGTCTCGTAGACGCATAGCTGGGAGTCGTCCGTGACGAACCACAACGTCTCGCCCATCTCGATATCATCGATGACCGCCTTCAGCGCCGGATGGAGCTGGCCCCACACAGCACGCGGAACGGCGGTGGTAAGGTACACGGGGTACTCTATGTCCGGAGTAGGGATGTGGATGGTCGCCCGGGTGGCCTGATGATCGAGGTCGGGCATCGCCCGGAAATCACCACGAGCGGCGGGGGCGTACAGCAGGAGAGCGATCAGGCAGAGGGCTGCCGTCGCGGCCTGGACTCGCCTCCACCTGCGCATTGGCTGGTGCACCCCCGTGTCCGCTTGTTGCAGGGACTCTCGGACTGCCGCACTGTACCGTATGAATCTGTAGCTGACGTCAAGTCCGTCAGCGTGTCTCACGGGCGCGGACTGTCAGTATTTCTAACATTTCCTACCACATTTGTCAAGCTACCCGGATGAGGGGGATTGCGTTTGCAGGACAGTCCCATTCAAGCGAGGCGTGCGGGGTGTCGGAGGGCAGCGCAGGTGCGGACTGGCAAGGGACAGGCGTGCAGCGTCGCGACCGCAGTGACGGCGGGAGAGTCGTAGCTATGGGAGGCCCGCTGCGGCGCGACCGGCGCTATGCCGGCGGACCGGGAAGGTGGCTGCTAGCGCTCCTTCTCGAGCCGGGCGAGCCAGTTCTTGAGCAGGGCGCGATCACGGAGGATATCGATGGCGGTGGAGTAGGGGTCCACCTCGCCCTTGACGACCCTGTCCGACAGCTCCACGAGCCTCTCGTCCTTCTCCATCAGCCGGGCCAGTCCCTCGCTGACGCCCTGCTCGATCGATCTCACCAGCTCTTTCCTCAACTGCTCCTGTCGCTGCCGGGCGAGCTCCCCCGAGGACTCGAGGGTTTCGCGATGGCTCACGATCGCCTGGTACAGCTCCTCGATGCCGACGTTGTTGAGCGCCTGCGCGGTGAGGACGGGCACCTGCCATCCCGCGCATCTGGGATTCAGCGCGAGCATCGCCTCGATCTCGGCGACGACCTGGTCGGCGCCGGGGCGGTCGGCCTTGTTGACCACGAAGATGTC
Source organism: uncultured Dehalococcoidia bacterium (assembly GCA_964574095.1). Classification (GTDB taxonomy): domain Bacteria; phylum Chloroflexota; class Dehalococcoidia; order SZUA-161; family SZUA-161; genus SZUA-161. The sequence goes on along the minus strand of CAZNMB010000245.1, from coordinate 95 downwards.
GGCGATCTCCATCAGGCCGGCCTTCATGGTCTGGATCGAATCGCCGCCGCCGGGGTAGAGGACCACCACGGTGGTGTCGGAGGACTCGATGATGT
>CAZNMB010000244.1:0-3818 GCA_964574095.1 uncultured Dehalococcoidia bacterium | reverse complement strand
CGAAGAGCACGGTCAGCGTGACCGGATCGACGATGATGAGACCCTCCGGCAGGCTCTCGGCGAGCGCATCGTGGTTTCGCTCCAGGCTACGCAGCGCGTCCTCGGCCTGTTGCCGTTCAGCGATCCTGCCCAGCTGCCCGGCTATTGCGTTGACCAGGTTGCGCTTCTCGGGAGAGAAACGACCGGGTCCAACCTTGCCGTTCAGATAGCAGACCTCGATCACGCCTACGCGGACTCCGCCCGCGACGACGTCACTGGCCAGCTTCCAGACAGTTTCGCTGAAGTTGTCGCTGCGGAACTCCTGGTTCCCGAGGGCTATCCGCGCGCCCGAAACCTCGGGGTGCGAGCAGGCGTGGGGGATGATATCGACCGCTTTCTGGAGTATCTGGGGTACCGGCAGGTGTCCTTCACCGGCGAGCCTGCCGATCGCATAGAGGCAATCGAGCTCCTTGACTAGCTCTTCGGGATCGAGCTTGCAGTCGCTCTGCGCGTCCCCTGCCCGCCTGTGCCCGAGGCTGCTGTGCGCTCCGGCGCGCAGGAGGTCTCGAATCGTTCTGGCAGTCCGCATATCCGATCGTCTCCTCGCCGCCGCGTCAGCCCCCGACCACGGCAGTGCTGATGCCGGGCACGGCGCTCCTCATCAACCATGGTCATGCCTGCTATGACGCTAGCATGGCGTTGCACGCCGCTCAATAGCTCTTTGGGGTATTCGTCGAGAGAGGATGGTACTGACCGGCGGGAATGCGTGCACGGAATGACTTGCCTCGTTTCCAGTCGCGGTGGTATCCTTCTCCCCGCCGGGCGATGTCCGGCCCGGCGACTCCTGCGCTTGCGTCTCGATGTGGAGCTTGCACGAGGAGGGCACGTTGCTCACTGCGGAACAAGTGATATCATTGCTGCATCTCAAGCCGCACCCGTTCGAGGGAGGATACTTCGTTGAGACCTACAGGGCGCGGGATGAGATACCGGATAGGTGCCTTCCTCGGGGCTACGCCGGCGCGAGGTCTTTCAGCACCGCCATCTACTATCTGCTGACGCCGGACTCGTTCTCCGCCCTGCACCGGCTGAGGACGGACGAGGTCTTCCACCACTACGTCGGAGACCCCGTTGAGATGCTCCAGCTCTCGCCGGACGGGTCCGGCAGGACTGTGATGCTGGGGCCGGACCTGCTGAGCGGAATGCGGCCGCAGGTCACAGTGCCGGGAGGAGTGTGGCAGGGAGCGAGGCTCCGGGATGGCGGCAGGTTCGCCCTGATGGGCACGACGGTATCGCCCGGTTTCGATCTTGCTGACTACGAGCCCGGGCGAAGGGAGACGCTGGTCGCCTCGCACCCGCGGTTTGAGGGCATGATCGTGGCACTGACGAGGTGAGACGCGGGCGCTCCGCGACCGCCGTCGTTCCGGCGACATCCGGCCGGCGACCGGGTGGCGCACTTGACAGGACGGAGGCCGGCTTCGTAAAGTGGTCGATACCGGGTCTTGGGAGGTGTTGCAGCAATGGTGGACGAGCGCAAGCTGATAGCGAGGCTTCTCGACCAGCATCGATCGGTCGAGAGCCAGGCGAAACGAGTCCTGGGCTCGCTGGCTGACCACGAGGCCCGCGCCTCGCTGGAGAAGGCGCGCGTGGATTGGACCCCAGGGCGGTTCGGGTCCCTCCAGGAGAGACGGGAGAGACTGCGGGAGGAGTTGGCGACCCTCGAAGCCGGTCTCAAGAAGCACTTCCGACTTGAGGAGAAGTCGCTGCCGTCGCTTCTGGGCGTACTCCTGGTGCGTGCCTTCGCGCTGCAGCATCGGGAGATACTCAGAGAGATCGAGGAATCGCGGTCGATGTTGTCGGAAGCGAAGCTGGAGGGCCTGGAGCGCGACGCCCTGCTGGTGGAGGAGTCGCGCGTGCAGCAGAGGATCGGCGTGGTCCTTCGGCTCGTCGAGGAGCACGCAGCCAACGAAGAGCTGCTTCTGGGTATGATCGGAGCAGTTCTCGCAGATGCCGGGTGATGGTCATCGCCGCGGGTGCCGCGTCTTGCGTCCGCGACGGCCAAGGCCGATCAGCCGGGTCCACAGCGCCGCCTCACGCCGCTTTCGAGGCGGCCTTTCACGACAGGTCGCATCGGTGTCTGCGGTTGCGTTTCGCCGTGACGGATGCGGCCGGGAGATACGAGTGTTCGGAGACCTCAGCAAGGACAAGCCGGCGTACGTGCGGGCGATGTTTTCCGCAATAGCCCTCCGCTACGACCTGATAAACACGCTGCTGACGCTGGGGAGGGACGGAGCGTGGAGACGGTTCGTCGCTTCTCAGGCCGCCGTTGGGCCCGATGGGCGGATACTCGACGTGGCCACGGGGACCGGCGAGCTGGCGAGGCACCTGGCGATGGCGAATCGCCGCGGCACCGTCGTGGCCCTTGACTTCTGCGAGCCCATGCTGCGGAAGGCCGGTGCCAAGATGAATACCTCTTCTCGTGTCGGCCAGGTCGAGCTTGTGCTTGGCGATGCCCTGCACCTGCCCTTTCCCGATGAGACATTCGATTGTGTTACCATCGGGTTCGCGCTGCGCAACGTCTCTGACATCCTCGCGGCATTCGGCGAGGTCGCTCGTGTGCTCCGGCCGGGAGGCCGGGTCGTATCGCTGGAGTTAGTGCGGCCTTCCTCCCGGATCGCGAGGTCGCTCCAGGGCCTGGTGCTGCGCCGCATGGCTCCCGCGCTCGGAGGCTTCATATCCGGCAGCGGGGAGGCCTACCGATACCTGCCCTCCTCCGTCGAGCAGGCTCCGTCGGCTGACGAGGTGAAGGCCGTCATGGAACAGGCAGGGCTTCGCGCGATCGTGATCCGCCGCCTCAGTCTGGGCATGGCCACAGTCCACATGGCGGCCAGAGGCGCCTAGGGGCCTGTCCGCGAGATTGACGGGCTTCCTCGCGCGCCCTGCGGGCGGCAGTTCAAGCGCCTCCCCCCGCGCCCCCAGACGACGTGGTCCAGTCAGCCAGGTCCCGGCGGGTCGTCGCGATGTCACGCTGCTGGCAGCGAGACGGTGCTGTTCGCCCCGTCGCAGCAGTACTATATCTCCACAGCGAGATAGAGAGAAATGACCATTTACGATCGTGGGCGACTGTGGTAGCTTCTCAGTGACATGTGCAAGTCCTGCTGTCCCGGAAGGCGTGACGTCCGCGCACGGTAGCCGCCGATGAATGCCTTCGCACTGCTCTCACTGTTCACCTCCGTACTCGCTTTCTGCCTGGGCGTCCTGATACTGCTCCGGGACTCCCGGAACCCTCTCAACAGGGTCTTCATGCTGCTGTGCACAGTCCTCGCTCTGTGGGCCTTCACCGAGTTCGGTTACCGCCAGGCGGACAGCGCCGAGACAGCGAGCGTCTGGCTCAGGGCGAGCAGCATCAACTTCATCGTAGCGCCCCTGGCGCTGCACTTCGTCCTCGTCTTCACTGGTGAAGCGAAGCTGTTCCGAAGCCAGATCACGTATCTCTTCCTGTATCTTCCGGCCCTCATGTTCGCGGCGCTCGGGATGACAACTGACCTGCTTGGGAGCGAGACGGTCAGGGAATACTGGGGGTGGACTTCTCTGACGCCTGAGGACCCGTTGCTTCAAGCGATCGCGTATGCCTGGGCCTACGGCCTCGGGATCATCTCCGTGTACCTGTGCCTGCTGCACTTCCTGAGGGTACCTGACGAGAATCGCAAGCAGCAGACGAAGTTCGTGTTCATTGGATTCTCGGTGGTCCTGGCTACGGGACTGGTCACCGACTGGCTGTTGCCGCTGCTCACGGTAGCGGTGCCGGAGGCGACGACCACTGCTTTCACCGTGGCGTGTGT
>CAZNMB010000243.1:0-3859 GCA_964574095.1 uncultured Dehalococcoidia bacterium | reverse complement strand
CCGCGACCATGGCGAAGGCGATAGTCAAGGCGACGACCCACTACAAGGACCCGGCAGTCATCGCAGAGGCCTCCAAGGGGCTCGGGGCGGCCATGCCCGGGCTTGACGTGAGGACGATCCCCGAGAAGGAACTCCTCGCCCCCAGGGGCTGGTAGGGAAGGTCCATGAGCAGGATCGGCGTGCTGGCCCTGCAGGGAGACTTCGCCGAGCACATCGCCGCCCTCGACCGGCTGGGCGCGGAGGCCGTCCCCGTCCGCCTGCCCGGTGATCTCCGCGGTATCGGCGGGATGGTGATACCCGGCGGCGAGAGCACCACTATCGGCAAGCTGATGAGGGACTACGGGCTGACCGACAGGCTGCGGGGGCTGATTGCCGCAGGGATGCCCGTACTCGGCACGTGTGCCGGGATGATCACTCTGGCGAAGAGGCTCTCGGGAATGGACCAGGAGACGCTCGCCGTCATGGATATCGAGGTGAGGCGGAATGCCTTCGGCCGCCAGGTGGACAGCTTCGAGGCCGACCTCGACATTCCGGTGCTGGGCCCGGCACCCTTCCGCGCGGTCTTCATCAGGGCGCCGGTGATCGAGAGCGTCGGGAGCGGCGTGGAGATACTGGCGAGCATGCCCGGCGGGGCCGCCGTCGCCGCGAGGGAAGGCGATCTCGTGGTCACCGCATTTCACCCGGAGCTGACCCCTGATCTCCGGTTTCACGAGTACTTCCTGGCCCTTGTCGGCGACAAGCTCAAAGCAAAGGCGGCCCCAATGTGATGATCCGTCCCCTGCGTCTGGCTGACGTCGCGGCATTGCTGCTGTTCCTGGGCAAGTCCCCGGTCAACGAAGCGAGGGCGCGAGGTAGACTCGGGGACAAGTCGTGGGGGCTGGCTGCCGCGGCTCCCGTGCTCCAGGGCTGTCTGGTCACACATGACGCCCACCTCAGCTACGTCTCTGTCAGCGGCGGTCTCATTCGGGGCCTGGCATGCCTGCAGAGCTGCCGAGGCCCGCTTGCCTGGGAGATGGAGTTCCTGCTGCTGACGCCGGGGCACGAGTCCTGCAGCCTCGACTTGCTGGAGGGCCTCGGCAGCGCCAGCGAGGAGATCGGGCGCGTGTTCCTCCGCCTCTCGTCGGGGAGCGGTGTGCTTGACGCGGCCAGACGGGCGGGATTCAGCGAGTACGCGACGGAGACCCTGTACCGGCTGGAAGCGGACCGGCGGGCGCCGAAGGTATCGCAGGCCGTCCTGAGGCCGAAGACCGGCGCCGACGACCACAGCCTGTTCCGGCTGTACAACGCCTGCGTGCCGGTGAAGATCCGGAGCATGGCGGGCATGACCCTCGAAGAATGGCGGGGCAACAGGGACCGGGGCCCGGTGAGGGAGTACGTTCGGGGCAGCGGCGGCGAGCTGACGGCCTGGCTGCGTGTAAGGCGCGACGGCAGGGCGGGGCAGTTCGACATGCTGCTGGCCCCGGGATCGAGCGATACCGGGCTGCTGGTGGAGCACGCCCTGTCCCTCCTCAGCCGGAGCAGGCCCGTGTACTGCCTCGTTCCCGAGTTTCAGGAGCAGCAGCTTGCTCTCGAAGAGCGGGGATTCCGGCGGGTGGCGGAGTACCGCTGCCTGAGCAAGGAGCTGATGGCCCGCGTCCGCAAGCCCCAGCTTGTGCCTCTGTCGGCCTGAGAATGGAGACTGACGATGCAGAAAGTGATCACTGACGACCTCGATGCGCTGCTGGAAGTGCTGCCCCCGAACATATCGGAGCCGCTGGCGCAGTCGGGGGACAGGGGCGAGTTCCTGGAGGTGGTCATGGACCTGGGGCGCCCGCCGGAGGCGCGCTATCTCAGTCGCGAGGTCGTGCTGAGTTCGAAGGAAGTAACTGCCGCGGACCTGGAGTACGTCGTGGGTCACATCGGCGAGTTCGGCGACGACAACCGCGCGGGCATCGAGCGCACGCTCCACCGCATCTCCGCGATCCGCAACAGGAAGGGCCGGATCGTGGGGCTCTCCTGCCGCGTCGGGCGGGCAGTGTTCGGCACGATCGGGCTCATAAGGGACCTGGTGGAGTCGGGGCGGAGCATCCTGCTGCTGGGGCGGCCCGGTGTGGGGAAGACCACGATGCTGCGCGAGGTGGCGCGGGTCCTCGCTGATGACATCAAGAAGAGGGTGATCATCGTGGACACCTCCAACGAGATCGGCGGCGACGGCGACATCCCGCATCCGGCGATAGGGCGCGCGCGAAGAATGCAGGTCTCCACTCCCGCCCGGCAGCACGAGGTCATGATCGAGGCCGTGGAGAACCACATGCCCGAGGTGATAGTAATAGACGAGATCGGCACCGAGCTCGAGGCCCAGGCGGCGCGCACCATCGCGGAGCGCGGCGTGCAGCTCGTGGGCACCGCGCACGGCAACAGTCTCGACAATCTGATGATGAACCCCACGCTCTCGGACCTTATCGGGGGAATACAGACGGTGACGCTGGGCGACGAGGAGGCGAGGAGGCGGGGGACGCAGAAATCGATCTTGGAGCGCAAGGCCCCGCCCACCTTCGACGTCGTGGTGGAGATCCAGGGCTGGGAGCGGGTCGCCATCCACCCGGATGTCGCGGCTGTGGTGGACGCCACCCTGCGGGGGCACCTGATCCCGCTGGAGGTGCGCTGGTTCGAGGACGGGGAGGTGAAGAGCGAGACAGCCCTGCCCTATGCCTACACGGAGCCCGACATCTCGAAGCTGACCGTGCGCGGCGAGGAGCCGAAGAACATCTTCCCTTTCGGGATCAACCGCGTCCGCCTGGAGGAGAGTATCAGCAGGCTGAAAGTCCCCGCGAGGGTGGTCACCACTCTCGAAGCTGCCGACCTTCTGATGACCTCGAAGAACTACTATCGCCGGGACTCACAGGTCCTCAAGGAGGCGGAGCAACGGGGGACGCCCATCTACGTGATCAGGAGCGACAAGAACTCCCAGGTGGAGCAGGGACTCGCGAACATCTACCGGCTGGATGAGGGCGCTGACTCCGTGGCGAGGGCGTTGAGGGAGGCGGAGGATGCAGTCGAGGAGATCAGGCGCTCCGGGGAGCCGGTGGAGCTGAGCCCGCAGAACGCGTTCATCAGGCGGCTGCAGCACCAGATGGCCGAGAAGTACGACATGCTCACCAAGAGCACCGGGAAAGCGCCTCGGCGCAGGGTGCGCATCTTCGCGAGGGACAGGGCGCCCAGACGCTAGCAAGATATCCGCCTCGGCCGAGCCACCGCATAGCAGTGAAGATGATAGACATCTTCGGGAACGAGGAGATAAGCATGAAGCGGCTGGACTAACAGGAGGCGAGAACTGTTCAGCCCCGCTCACCCTGAGCCTGTCGAAGGGTGGACAAGCAAGGCAGGGAAAGAAGACGTGAGCTTCTATGTTTACATCTTACGCTGCTCCGATGGTTCTTATTACACAGGCCACACAGATGACTTGGGGAAGAGGGTCGCAGCCCACACAAATGGTGAAATAGCTGGATACACCTATGTCCGACGACCTGTTCACTTGGTGTTTGCCCAAGATTTCCCTTCAAGAGAACAAGCATTTGAGAGGGAGCGCCAGATCAAAGGGTGGACTCGGAGCAAGAAGAAAGCAATGATTGAGGGAGATTGGGACCGCCTTACACAGCTAGCGAGATCTCATGGTGAGCTTGTCGAACCATGAGCGGCTCTTAATCGAACGCTTACGGAGGCAGCCACGAAGAGACACCACTATACGGTCATCCTGGAGCGGGAGGAGGACGGGGGTTATCATGCCTTCTGCCCGGCTCTCAAGGGATGCCATACCCAGGGCGACACTCTGGAGGAGACCCTGGCCAATGCCCGTGAGGCGATAGAGGCATACCTGGAG
>CAZNMB010000242.1:0-3867 GCA_964574095.1 uncultured Dehalococcoidia bacterium | reverse complement strand
CCATGGCGATGAGCCCGTAGACGCTGAGCAGCGAGTCCAGGAATGCTGTCGGGGGTGCCTCTATGGCGGTACGGACGAGGTAGGAGGTGACCATGCTCAGGGCGGCTATCACCTGGAGCCCCGGACCGCGCTTCCGATTGACGGCGAGACTGATGACTTCGCAAATGGCGTAGCCGATGCCCGCCGCGATGATCAGCCAGAAGAAGCCGCCAAGGGGAATGAACGGCCAGACGGCGCCCAGGGCCGAGCCTGCAGCCAGCCCCGCCGCGACGGCTCTGGCATAGTAGGCGGTCGGGACGCTGTACACGGGAAGGCGCTTGACGGCCGCACAGTCGGAGCAGCGGGACCCCACCGGCGTCTGGACCACGCACTTGGGACAGATCGGCCGGCCGCATTTTCCGCACCGGAGGTTGGTCTCGATGTCAGGGTGACGCGCGCACTTCATTCGGCCTGTCTACTCCGAGCTTGCGATCGCGAACGTCAGCTCACCCTGGGCTACTGTCTTGCCCTCGACAGTAGCCTTGGCAGTGCCCTTCCCTATTGAGCCCCGCATCTTGGTGAACTTCACCTCCAGGCGCAGGGTATCTCCGGGAAACACCGGCCCTCGAAAGCGCAGGCCGTCGATTCCGGCAAAGAGGACGATCTTGCCTTTGTTCTCGGGCACGCTGAGCACCGCGACCGCCCCGACCTGCGCCATGGCCTCCACGATCAGCACTCCGGGGAAGATCGGGTAGTCCGGGAAGTGTCCCTGGAAGCACAACTCGGTGGCGGTGACGTTCTTGATTCCCACCGCCCCTTCACCCGGCTGCAGCTCGAGGATCTTGTCCACGAGCAGGAACGGCCAGCGGTGAGGGATTATCTGCTGAATACTCCTGGCGTCAAGCATCGGTCGATCACCGTCCTTTCTGTCTTCCCAGAGAGATGAGGCGTTCCAGCGACTCCGGAGGGATATCGGTGCGGCCCATCTCGGAGCCGATCGTATTGTCAAGTCCGTGATAGTCGCTGCCTCCGGACGCGACCAGGTCGTACTTGTCCGCCAGAGCTTTCAGACGGGCTATCTTCTCGGACGGGTAGGTGCCGTAGTACACCTCAAGCCCGACCATGCCCGCGCTCTTGAGTTGGCGGACGTAGGGTTCCAGGTCGTCCATGTCGCCCGGGTGAGCGAGAAACGGAAGACCACCGGCCTCGATTATCGCCGTCAATGCCTCCACGGGCGTCGGCTTCTTGCGCTGGACATAGGCGGGACCACCGCGCTTGATGTATCTGACGAATGCTTCCTTCAGCGTCGAGACATAGCCCCGTTCGAGCATGGCCTGAGCGACGTGTGGTCTCCCGACCGTTCCTCCCGAAGCCAGTTCCCGCACCCTGTCCCACTCAAGCGGAAGGCCCATGTCGGCCAGCTTGGCCACCATTTTGCGCCCGCGATCAAGGCGAGAGGCGCGCAGTTCTTCCAGGGTGTGGAGAAGCCCGGGGTCCCGGTAGTCCACGAAGTAGCCCAGGATGTGGACCTCTCGCGTTGACGTATCCGTGTCAATCTCGACTCCCGGTATGACCATTATGCGCGATCCATCGGCTGCGTCGAGCGCATCCTGCACGCCGTTGACGCAGTCGTGGTCCGTGACCGCGATCACGCTCAGTTCCAGACTGAGCGCCCGCTCCACGATCTCCGCGGGAGTCAGACGTCCGTCCGAGGCTGTGGTATGTAGGTGAAGGTCCGCTTTCATCGCTTGGGAAGTTGCAGGTCGAGACGGTTGATGCTCAGCGCCTTGCCGGTGTCGTCTTCCACCTCGACCACGACCGCATTGAATGTAGTATCTCCTCTGCCCACGGACAGCCGGTGGGGCATGAGGGTGAGGAACCGGTCGAGCGCTGACTCTATGTCATCGCCGATGACTGACTCGGAAGCTCCGACCATGCCCACATCGCTGACGAAGGCCGTGCCGCGGGGCAGGACTCGGGTGTCCACTGTGCCAACGTGGGTGTGCGTGCCGAGCACCGCGCTGACGCGGCCGTCGAGATACCAGGACAGCGCGATCTTCTCCGCGGTGGCCTCAGCGTGGAAGTCGACGACGACTATCCTGGGCCTCGGGTTCACGTCCTGCAGCAGGGTGTCCATGGTCCGGAAGGGACAGTCGAAGTGGCCCATGAAGACGCGGCCGACCAGGTTTACCACCATTATGCCCGCTGTAACCACGTAGCCACGGCCGGGAACGCCCGGCGGCATGTTCAGGGGGCGCACGATTCGTTGATCGGCCTCCAGCAGCGGTATGATCTCCTTGTGGTGCCAGATATGGTTGCCCGACGTGATGATGTCCACACCGGTCTTGAAGAACTCCTCCGCGGTGGCGGGCGTGAGTCCTATTCCCCCGGCGGCGTTCTCCCCGTTGGCAAGAATGAGGTCGATGTTGTTGTCGTGGCGTAGCGTCGGCAGCATCTCGGCAAGCGCTTTCCTGCCGGGCCTGCCCACGACATCACCCACCATCAGTATTCGCAAAGTGCCTCCGTCTATTGGGGCCTGTCGCTATTTGGCGTAGTCTACCGCCCGCGTCTCGCGCACGACAGTCACCTTGATCTGGCCCGGGTACTCGAGGTTCTCCTCGATCCTCTTGACGATGTCCCGGGCGAGCGTGACGATGGCCAGATCGTCGATGTCCTGCGGTTTGACCATTATGCGGACCTCACGACCTGCCTGGATGGCGAAGCACTTCTCAACACCGGGGAAGCTCGACGCCACGGTCTCCAGCGCTTCGAGACGCTTCAGGTGCTGCTCCAGAGACTCCCGCCTCGCCCCCGGCCTCGAGCTCGAGATGGCGTCAGCGGCGGATGCGATGAATCCGAAGACGCCGATTGACTCGGTCTCGCCGTGGTGTTCGGCGATCGCTTTGGATACCTCCGGCGACTTGCCGAGCCTCCGAACCAGGTCAGCGCCGATGGCGGCGTGGGGTCCCTCGATGTCCTGGTCCATCGCTTTGCCTATGTCGTGGAGCAGTCCGGCGGTCTTGGCAATGTTGACGTCGGCTCCAAGCTCCGCCGCAATCATCGCCGCGAGGTGGGAGACTTCGACGCTGTGGACCAGAACGTTCTGCCCGTAGCTGAAACGGTACTTGAGCCGTCCCAGCAGCTTGATTATCTCGGGATGGAGTCCCACGACGCCGGCCCTGTATGCCGCCTGCTCGCCCTCGGTCTGGATAATCGCGTCCACCTCGTCCTTTGCCTTGCCCACAACCTCCTCGATACGCGCCGGATGGATACGGCCGTCGAGAATCAGTCTTTCGAGGGCCAGCCTGGCGATCTCGCGGCGAATCGGGTCAAAGCAGGAGATGGTGACCGCTTCGGGCGTGTCGTCCACAATCAAGTCAACGCCGGTGGCGTTCTCCAGCGCCCTGATGTTGCGGCCCTCGCGTCCGATGAGCCGTCCCTTCATGTCATCGGACGGCAACGGGACCACGGACACCGTGCTCTCGGAGGCGACGTCGGAGCTGCATCGCTGGATCGCGAAGGCCACAATCTCCCGGGCTTTCTGGTCGGCCTCCTCCCGGAGTTGGGCCTCCACGTGACGCATGCGCTGCGCCATGTCCTGCCGCGTCTGCTCCTCGACCTTGGTCAGCAGGATATCCCTGGCCTCAGTGGTTGACATGCCCGAGATAAGCTCGAGTTGCTGCACCTGCTTCTTCTTGAACTCGTCGAGCTGTGCCAGCGACCTGTCGATCTCTTTTTCCTTGTTTGTGAGGCCGCGCTCCCGCTTCTCCGAGGTCTCGATCTTGCGATCGAGGTTCTCCTCCTTCTGCGCGATGCGCCTCTCCTGGCGGTTGAGCTCCGATCTCCGGGAGCGAGTCTCAGCCTCGACGTCCGCCTTGATCTTGAGGG
>CAZNMB010000241.1:0-3885 GCA_964574095.1 uncultured Dehalococcoidia bacterium | reverse complement strand
CGGAAGCATACCCTTTCCCCTCGCCAGTGTCTCACATCTTTCTGAACGAGCTCAGAAGGATCCGCCTGCCGGCAGCCCTGTTCGAAGTGCGGCATGCACAGACTCGACACTGACGGTGATGATGGACGCCGGCTAGCCCGGGGCGCTGGTCAACTCCCGGAGTGCCGCCTCGTAGGCGCGGGTGGTCCTTGAGTCGAAGAGGACGAAGACCACCTCTTCCAGTGATTCGTCCCCCTTGAGAAACTGGATCACGGTCTGGAGGGCGAGTCTGGCAGCGGGCTCGACGGGGTATGCGTAGGCACCGGTGCTTATCGAGGGGAAGGACACGGTCTTCAGCCCCTGTTCAACGGCCAGAGCTAGGCTCTGCCGGTAGGCGCTCGCCAGCAGGTCCGGCTCACCGCTGCCGCCGCCCCGCCACACCGGTCCCACGGTGTGAATCACGTACCGCGCCTTCAGTTTGCCGCCCGTGGTCATGACAGCCTGGCCCGCGGGCAGCCGCCCGCGTTCCTGCCTTATGCGGCGGCATTCGTCGATAATGGCCGGGCCTCCCGCGCTGTGTATGGCCCCGTCCACGCCTCCCCCGCCCATGAGGCCGGAGTTGGCGGCATTGACGATGGCGTCCGTGGACTGATGGGCAATGTCGCCCTGCACGATGGACAGCTTCGTCCTGCCGACAGTGAACTCCATTGTCATTCCCCGGAGTCCTCGGAGCTTTGCTGATCGTCAGGCGCGGCCTCGGACTCCTCCTCGCGGGACCTGAGCCAGCGCTTGATCTCATCCAGCGAGGGCGGCGACACGTAGAATACGTCGATGCCGGAAGGGAACTGCACTTGATGTCCCTCCCTCATCAGCAGCAAGCCGATTTCGTCTCCGTGGAGAGACTCGTCCAGCGTCTTCGTCAGGCCCTCGTTTCTCCGGGTGCGGACCTCGTTGTACGATTCGTAGACCTTGTTGATCACCTTGGGGTTCTGCAGTCCGACTGCGAGGCACCTGCTCCAGTCCATGAACTCGGTGAGCAGATCAGCGTCTTCCAGCGGCTGCACCTCCGCCCCCTTGTCCAGACGGGACCGGACGATCGCATAGCCGGCACCGTTGAGTTCCCGGATCGCCATGTCGCCCAACTCGCCGCCGGCCGGCACCAGCTCGTGGAACACTTTTCGGACGCTGCCGAGCTTGGCCTCAAGATTGGTGATGTGTGCTTCGGCCTCCGCCCAGTACCGCTTGACCTTCTCGTCGAACTCGCCCTGTGGCTCAGGAGGCGAGAAGACGAGGGGAACGAAGAACAGCTTCCTCCCTTTCTCGAACATCTCGGTCGAGGGCCTTTGGATCTTCCCCAGTTCTTCCGCCATACTGCTCGCAGTGACCTCCTTCACCAGAACTCGATGTTCGGAATGTGCTCGCCGCTTCTGATCGTTTGGGCGATTGCCCGCCGGGCAGCCTCGTCTTCGACTGGCTCGACTTCCGAGACCGGCAGGCCATCGTCGTTCTGCCCGGCCTTCCAGGTCAGTATGTACCCCGGCACGAGGGCATACTCTCCGCCCCGGCCTGCCACTATGGTGAACCCGGCGCAGGCGGAACACTCGAGCACGCCCACGCCGGTCACGCACAGGACCTCGCGCCCGTCGAACGGGAGCCGAAGCTCCTTGAGCAGTATGTAGTACCCGGACGGAACAGTCAGCTCTATGTTGAGCGCCTGGTGGACGTACTCCCTTGTCATTTCGGCCTTTTGGCCGTCTCCCTGACCTTGAGCGGCCTCGGTTTGGTGCTCCGGGGCTGATCCTGCTTGCTGCTGCGGAATGCTATCATTCGAAACCAGGATGGCGTCCTGTATCCCTTCATGGCTAACTACTTCCTCCTCGGCAGTGTCACGGTTGACTTCCCCAGCATGACCCTGTGGCCGCTCTGGTTCTCCGCCCACGTCTCGCACTCGACCAGCGGCACGCCGTCCTCGATTCTCTTGGCAGCGACACGTCCGTGGAACGCCAGGGTGTCGCCGGGGAAGACGTTGCCGCGCATCTCGGCGTAGTGGCGCCTGAGCGCGCCTTGGCCCCCGATCCAGTTGGTGATAAGCTGTGCCAGATGGGCCGTGTTGTGAGGCCCGTGGGCGATGACGTTGGGCAGCCCCAGGAACTGGGTAGCGAACTGGTAGTCGAAGTGATGGGGCCCGTAGTCATTGACGGCCGCCGCCCACTTGAGAATCGTGTAGAGGGTGATTCGCTTCACCAGCGGGGGCAGAGCAGCGCCGATCTCAATGTCCTCGAAGCAGACCTGCCGCGTGGTTGGAGGCCGCGGCTCCTCCGTCGCCGCGGGCGGCGCGTCGCTGGGCGCTGCTCCCTTGCCCGGTGAACCCTCCAGAGAGACCATGGCCTCGCTGGTGATTCCTACCAGCTCGTCGCGCTGGTTGCGATGCTCATTGTCGATGCGGATGAAGACCATCTTGCCGGAGTTGCCGCGCCGCTCGTATATGTCACCCAGCTTGCAGACGCTCGTGATCACGTCGCCCGGCCTGAGGGGAAGGAAGAACCGCCAGTCGTTGTACGCCTGGAAGGTGCGGGGGAACGGTGGCTCGAAAGGAAGGCTCATGTATGACATGTCCGGGTGGTGCCGGAAGGCGTGGTTGCTGGGGTTGAAGGCCTCGAGATAGGCTGGTGGAGCGACAATGCCGCCCCAGAAACTTGTCGCGGCGTAGGCCTCGTCCTGCCAGAGAGGGTTCTCATCCGTGGTGGCCTCGACGAACCTGCGGATGCCCCACATGGTGACCTCTTCGCCGGGGAAGTCCGGAAAGAGCATGGCCCCGACGTGCTTCCGCATCTGGTCGGTAATGGCCGACTCGCTGGTCATGCTGGACCTCCTTGCACTGACTAGTATACTCGCAACACCGGGCTGAGAAAACCGGCTGAAGGGCCCCTCGGTTCCCAGAAGGCTGGCGAGCAACGAAGGGCGGCGCGGTGACCAGCGACTGGCCAAGCACAGAGGTATCTGAACTAGGCAGGACTGCCGCAACTGAATTGTCGTCGCGTGAGAGATATCCCTTGGCCGACTCGCCGGCGGCACTGAGCGCCCACCCCGTCCGAAAATGGGAGCTTTGGTCAGCTAAGGTGAGAATCGGGCTTGGCTCCAGGTAGCTTTCGTTTATTGACATCCAGTACCTATCTACTGCACAATATCCACAATCCTTCTGAACCACCATCTCAATACTGTGGCAACGAGTCGCGGGGGACACGCTCCCCCGCTTTTTGTCTGTAATGACCAGGCGCAGGTACGATGCCCGCACATTGGGACTCACGGCGTGCGCGGAACTGGATTCGAAGCAAGCAGCTATGAAAGAATCGCCAAGCTCTTGGACGCGACGTTTCACCGCGAGGGACAGTAGGGCCAGAGCACTGCGGATCGCGGTTCTGGTATTGCTGATTGTGTTGCCCTTGTGCTTTATGCCGGGCACCGCCCAAGCCGACGGGCTTCCCGTTTTCGAGACATGCATGAACGGGACGTTGCCGGGATGGGTGCTCGGAGGCTCGACGGTCTTGACATCGGGTGGAGTCGATCCTGTGGGAGAGGGGTGGTTGAGGCTCACGGGAATCGGCAACAACGAGTTTGGCTATGCCTACTATGACACCGAGTTCCACTCTTCGTACGGCATTGTCGTAAGCTTCGAGTACGTCTCTTGGGGGGGCACGGGCGCAGACGGCATCGCGTTCTTCTTGTTCGACGGCTCGACCCCTCAGAGCCAGTTCCAGATAGGTGACGCCGGCGGTTCCCTGGGCTACGCTAATGGATGCAGCGCCGTGCCGGGACTGTCCAACGCCTATGTTGGTATCGGGCTGGACGAGTACGGGAACTTCGCTGCAATTGACAGTGCCCGGTGTCACCACGGGTACTATGGAA
>CAZNMB010000240.1:0-3894 GCA_964574095.1 uncultured Dehalococcoidia bacterium | reverse complement strand
CCACCACGAGGTATGAGATCACTATGGCGGCCAGTATCGCGATGCCCATGCGGGAAAAGGTCTCCTGCATCATCTCGGCCGCGCCCGCCATCTTCACCTCGACGCCCGGGTGAGAACGCAGCGCGTCGATCTCCTTCTGAACAGCCATGTTGACCGCACCCACGTTCTTATCGGTTATCGCAGCCCTGACGGTTGCCGAGAGCTGCAGGTCGGTGTGGCTGATGTGAGTGGGCCTTTCCTCAAGCGCCACCGTGGCCACATCGCCGAGGGGCACGGACTGAGGCCAGCCGATCCTCAACGCCTCAGCCTCCGCCGTCCCTTCGAGCCCGCCGGAAACCCCTTTGATGAAGATCGGGTAGCTTCCTTCTGCGATGTTCGCCACCTTGCCGGGCGCTTCGCTCCCCGTCATGAGGAGGTAGAGCTCCTGCTGAAGCTGCTGCGGCGGCAGGCCCAGGGCCGCCACCTTGGCCGGGTCCAGCTGGATATCGAGCCTGGGCAGAACCGTGGTGACGTCGCTTTCCAGGTTGGCCAGCCCGGAGACACTCTGGAGCCGGTCGAGCAGCTCGCTCGAAACCAGGGCCAGGTCATCATAGCTGCTGCCCTGTATCGACACTTCCAGGCCGGAGAACCCCATTTCACTCCCGCCTCCCGATTCCGAGGTGGACACGGCTATGGCCTCACCCCCCGCGATTCCAGCGCATGCAAGTTGCAGGTCCGCGGCCTCCTGGTCCATATCGGCACTGGGTTCGAGGTAGACCGTGATCGTGGCCGTGTTGTCGCCGCCCCCCGAGGCAGCCGTCATGGCGCCCGTCAGGGAGGTCGAGGTGCCCACAGTGGTGTAGAAGTCCCTGATCTCTGGGTTGCCGACCAGAAGCGCCTCGACCTGAGCGGCCGTGTCGCTTGTGGCTTTGAGGTCGGTCCCGGGCGGCAGTTGTATGTCCACATACATGGCTTTCTCACTCATGCCCGACATGAACGACGTGCCGACGATTGGCAGCAGCCCCAGGCTGCCGATGAACAGCACCCCGGCGATCACCAGCGTGAGGGCGCGGTGACCCAGGGCCCATCTCAACGTCGGGGCGTATATCTTCTGGTACCAGGCGTCCCCTGTCTTCGCGCGGGACCTCTCGCCCACTATGAAGTTGGACAGGGCCGGCACCACCATCAGCGCCACGAAGAGAGAGGCGATCATGGCGAAGGTGATGGTCAGCGCGAAGGGAATGAACAGCTCGCCGGCGATGCCGCCGACGAACATCAGGGGCAGGAAGATGGCCACGGTGGCCAGGGTGGCCGACGTGATTGCGCCACCGACCTCCCTGGAGCCGTTGACGGCGGCTTCCTTGAAGCCCTCGCCCTGCTGCAGGCGACGGTATATGATCTCCACCATCACAATGCTGTCGTCGATCAGCCGCCCTACCGCGATGGTCATGGCGCTCAGGGTCAGCAGGTTAATGGTCAGGTGGAAAAGGCTCATGAGCAGGAAGCCGATCAAGACGCTCAGGGGGATGGAAATGGCGGTGACCAGCGAGGCGCGAACCGCCATCAGGAAGAGGAAGACCACCACTATGGCCAGGGCGCAGCCTATCAGGGCCTTCTCCCAGAGCTGGCTGATGCTGCTTTCGATGAAGTCCGACTGGTCGAAGATGGAAGTGAGCTTCACTCCGTTGCCGAGGCTGCTCTCGATCCCAGACGCCTTCTCCATCACCGCGTTGGCGACATCCACGGTATTGGCGTCCTCATCCTTCAACACCGTGATCGCCACGCTGGGCTTGCCATTGGTACGGGCGACGACCGCCATGGGCGCCGGCCCCCGGTCAACCGAGGCCACGTCTCCCAGCACCACGGAATCGGTCCCCAGCGGCGTGTTCTCGATCGCGCTCAGGGAATCGTACTCGGGGGCAAGGAGGGCCACTATTTGGGACATGGAGATTCCGAATTCGTTCATCTTGGCGGGGTCAGGGGAGACTATGACCTGGTCCGGCTCTCCGCCCTCGGTCTCCACGCTGTGCACACCCTCGATGCCTTGCAGCGCGGGCACAATCTGGGTGTCGGCTATCTCTTTCAACTGGTCGGGAGGGAGATCGCCGCTCAGGCCAAGGACTACCAGCGGCATCATGCTCGTGTTGAAGGGGACGATCCGGGGGTTCTCGTCGAGAGCCGGATTCATCTGAGGATAGGCAAGCACTTCGGGAGGGAGACTGAGCTTGCTGACGTCTTCGCGGGTGGTGTCCGCGACCCGGCCCATGCTGGTGCCGAACTCGAACTCGCCGAATACGACCGAGATGCTGTCCGACGAGACCGAGTACACGTGCTTGAGCCCCTTGCCTTCCCAGCGCTGCGAGATAGCGTCTTCTATGGGGACGGAGACCTTCTCAGCGACCTCGTCGGGGGAAGCTCCGGGATAGACGGTGATCACAGTCGCGTACGGAAACTCGATATTGGGTATCAGCTCCATCTTGAGGGTGAGAATGGCCCATATCGAGGCCCCGGTCAGCATGACGACTATCAGGAGTGTGACCAACCGGTTGTGCAGGGCTAGTCTGGTGAGATGCCACATATTGCCCCCTTCTCCTACTGAGGCGCCGGCGAGCCGCCGCCGCCCTTCCTCAAGTTGCCTTCAGCTTCGATTCCGGCCGGCAGCACGTCGAGAATGCAGGGTGGACCGCAGCGTCGAATGCCGGGCCGCACCGTGGTCTCGATGGCGAGAACTTCCACATGCCGGCATGTGCACTGACAGAAGGGTCAGCTCTCGCCCTGCGGGAGGACCTTCGCCACCTTCTCGAAGATGACAAGGAGCACTGCCTGCTCTTCGCCTGTCAGGCAGTCCAGAATCTTCCCCGCCTTCTCCGCCATATGCCTCTCAACAGCATCGAGAAAAGCCCGACCGGTGTCAGTCAGGGCTATTCTGACTATCCTTCGGTCATCCGGGTCGGAGGTCCTCTCGGCGAGCCCGTTGTCAGCCAGCCAGTGCGCCATACGGGTGGCGGTCGACAGCGGGACGGAGATCGCTTCGCTCAGCTCCCCCATCGTCGGGTTGCCGCTCTGCCGCATGAAACGACACATGCGATGGAAGGCAGGCGGGTTCGCGACATGCTGCGGCCTCTTACCCTGCTGCAGGCAGGCCATCGAGTCAATGAACTTCGCGAAGTCCGCAGGTGGCGGGGAGCTGAGCTTGGCAGCTATCTGAGTCAGACACTGCACCAGAGCGGAGACCCGGTCATCTGCGAGATCTTCTTGAGCGTCACCAGCCATTGCAGCCCGCCGGATAATATTTCCACATGGAAACATATCATGCGTCAACCACGCTGTCAACCCCCGCCGCGCGCCCGTGCAGCGGGAAGCTGCACTACAGGGACTCGGATGGCTGCAGGATGAACCGGAACTCGCAGCGCTGGTCCCCGTCGGGGATGCGGCTTATCGGGAGTATCTTGCCCCTCGCGCCCATCGCCTCCAGCCATCCCCTGTGCCTGGAGTTGCAGGCGCAGGTGTACTCCGCCTCGGCCCTGGACTTCCTGACTTCCTCCCAGACGAAGCACTTGTTGACGATGCCGACGCCCTCCGCATCCGACACCGCGGCCATCTCGAACTGCATGATCTCGGGGACGATCACGTGCATGAAGGTGTTCATCACCTTGAAGATCTCCGGTATGGTCCTGACGCTCTGGGGTGCAATGCCCAGGGCGTTCATGACGTGCCGGGCCTCGATCTTCCCCATCGAGAAGATGACCTCCTGGTTCAGCTCATTGGACGCCTCGATCCCCAGCCTCCGCTTGGACTTCAGGAACCACTGGGCGTCGTGCTGGGCCCAGCACAGTTGCAGAATGAACTTCTGCGTCTCCGGGGGAATCTCGTGTCTGCCTTCGATAGGTGTTTGGGTCTCCGGGCGATCGCTCA